>NZ_JBFTPJ010000858.1:0-2577 GCF_056398445.1 Variovorax sp. 01T439_2 | reverse complement strand
AGATCGAGCAGCTGCTGCGTCAGGTGCGAGGCCCGTGCGATCGCCTGCTCCAGATGAGCCTGGGCACGGCCGCGGCTCTCGCTGCTGTCCGCGCCCGCCAGCGCATGCGCCTGCGCCGCAATGACCGCCATCGGCGTTCGCAGTTCGTGCGCGGCGTCGTGCACGAACGCACGCTCGCGCGCCACCTTGTCGCGCAGCTGCTGCAGCATGCGTTCGATTGCGGATGTCAGCGGCCTGAGTTCCGCATAGGGCGGATCGACGCCCAGCGGCGAAAGATCGGACGCCTTTCGATGCCCGATGCCGTCGGCCAGGCGGCGCAATGGCCGCRATCCGTGCTTCACCGCAAACCAGACCGGCAGCAGCACGATGGGAAAGGCGAGCAGCAGATAGGGCAGCACGCTGCGCGTGTTGTTGGGCAGCACCTTGACGAAGGTGCGCTCGGGCTCTGCAATGCGCAGCGACCAGCGCGGCGTTTCGTCCTGGTACACCCAGTACGGCTCGCCATCGATGTGCTGCGTTGCCACCTTTCGCAAGGGCCCGGCCAGGATCTCGCTGCGCAGTTCCGGCGACGAATGAATCAGCTTTCCGCCGCGGTCCGACAGCTGGAACCGGAGCGTCCCCGCCGGGTTGCCGCTGATCCGCATGCTCTTGTAGATCGTTTCGGCCGAGGCGATCACGGCGCGCGCGCGCGCTTCGTCATCGAGCTGCGAGATCGCCTGCGTCAACGACCTGCCGAGCCGGCTCAACCCCTGGTCGACGGTCAACGACTGCCGGAAGTTGATATACATGTACGCCTGCAATGCCAGCAGCACGAAGACGAAGGCCAGCAGCACCGCAAGAAACACACGCTGCACGAGCGAGGGGCGCCACAGCCTGCTCATGGCACGAGCATGTAGCCCACGCCGCGCACGGTGTGCACCATGGCACCGCCGATCTTGCGCCGCAGGTTGGACACATGCACCTCCACCGCGGCGAAATCCACCGGCTCGCCCAGGGGCTCCAGCTTTTGCGCGAGCACGCCCTTGGCGACCACCGCGCCCGGCTCGCGCGCCAGCTCGAGCAGCAGCCGGAACTCGCGCGGCGACAGTTCCAGCGGCTCGCCGTTCAGCGACGCCACGTGCCGGCGCGGTTCGATGGACAGCGTGCCCAGGGTCCACACCTCGCTGGCCTGCCGCGCCGAGCGGCGCAGCACGGCGCGAATGCGCGAAATCAGCTCGGCGGTGGCGAAGGGCTTGATCACGAAATCGTCCGCGCCTCCGTCGAGCCCGGCCAGCCTGTCTTCCACCGCCGAACGGGCGGTGATCACGATGACGGGGAGGCTGCTGCCCCCGCGCCGCCAGCGTGCGAGCAGCTCAAGGCCATTGCCGTCGGGCAGCGACAGGTCGAGCAGCACGCAGTCGAATGCGCTCCCGTCCAGTTCGCGTGGCGCATCCGCCGCCCGCCGGCGCCATTCGCTGCTCAGGCCGTCGACCTTGAGCGCGGCCTGCAGGGCGCGGCCAAGTTCAAGGTCGTCTTCGATCAGCAGGATGTGCACCCGGCCATTGTGCGCGAGCGAACCTTTGGCAAAGCCAAAGGTTGCGGCCCGCAGAATCCAGGCGCGGACAAGGCCGCACGCCAGAACATTCACGAGGGACCCCAAAGCATGAGAAACACCAGGACCCCCAGCGGTTGGTACGCCGCTCTTGCAGCCATGTGCAGCGCCGCGGCACTGCTTGCCGGCTGCGCCACCGGCCCCACGCACCCCGCGCTGGTGTCGGCGCGGCAGGACAACACGCTCCCGCCGCTCGTGCCGATGCGGCGTTTCGTGGCGAACATCGATGCGGTCAACGGCCACGTTCTCTCGCCCGATGGACAACAGCTTGCATGGGTGCAGGCGGTCGGAACCGATGTGGGACTTGGCGTGCGCAAGACCTCCGATGCAGCCGAGGTCAAAAGCCCCAGCACCCGCACCTTTGCGACCGGCACGCTCGCGCGGCCCTTCGTGTCCGGGCCAACCTACATGTGGCTGCCCGACAGCCGCCACCTGGCCTACCTCAAAGACTTCACGGGCGACGAGAACACGCAGATCTTCGTGCTCGACACCGAGGCTCCGGGCGCCAGGCCCTGGGCCGTCACGCCCTGGCCGGGCGTGCGCTCGGCCATGCTGGGATGGGGCGCGCCGGGCAGCGCCACCTTCCTGTTCGCGAACAATCAGCGGGACCGCTCCAGCATGGATCTTTTCGAAGGCGATGCCCGCACGCGCACCGTGCGCGAAGTTGCGCGCAGCGAGCCTGACAGCCGCGTGCTGGCCTGGTTCATCGACACCCGGCGCGAACTCGCGGGCCGCATGCGGCAGCTCGGAAGCGCGGACGGCTCCGACCGGCTTCTGGAACTGCGCCAACCCGACGGCAGCTGGCGCGCATTCCGGACGGTGAAGGCATTCGATTCCTTCTGGCCGCAGCGCATCGATCTCGGCGCGGGGCGGCTCTGGGCATTGACGAATGTGGGGCGCGACAAGCTTGCGCTGGTCGAGGTCGATCTTGCCAACGGCACGGAGAAGCTGCTCGCGGAAGATGCCGAGGTCGACCTTGACTACGG
>NZ_JBFTPJ010000857.1:0-2578 GCF_056398445.1 Variovorax sp. 01T439_2 | reverse complement strand
GCTCCGGCATGCGCGCCTCGCTGCAGCTGGCCCGCGCGGGCCTGAACGTGGCGGTGCTCTCCAAGGTGTTCCCCACGCGTTCGCACACCGTCGCCGCCCAAGGCGGCGTGGGCGCATCGCTCGGCAACATGAGCGAGGACAACTGGCACTACCACTTCTACGACACGATCAAGGGTTCCGACTGGCTCGGCGACCAGGACGCGATCGAGTTCATGTGCCGCGAAGCCCCGAAGGTCGTGTACGAGCTCGAACACTTCGGCATGCCCTTCGACCGCAACCCCGACGGCACGATCTACCAGCGCCCCTTCGGCGGCCACACGGCCAATTACGGCGAGAAGCCGGTGCAGCGCGCCTGCGCCGCGGCCGACCGCACCGGCCATGCGATGCTGCACACGCTCTACCAGAAGAACGTCGAGGCCCGCACCCAGTTCTTCGTCGAGTGGATGGCGCTCGACCTGATCCGCGACGCCGAAGGCGACGTGGTCGGCGTGACGGCGCTCGAAATGGAAACCGGCGACCTGCACATCCTGCAGGCCAAGACCGTGCTGCTGGCCACCGGCGGCGCGGGCCGCATCTTCCAGGCCTCCACCAATGCCTTCATCAACACCGGCGACGGCCTGGGCATGGCCGCGCGTTCGGGCATTCCGCTGCAGGACATGGAGTTCTGGCAGTTCCACCCGACCGGCGTGGCCGGTGCCGGCGTGCTGCTGACCGAAGGCTGCCGCGGCGAAGGCGCGATCCTGCTCAACAGCAACGGCGAGCGCTTCATGGAGCGCTATGCGCCCACGCTGAAGGACCTCGCGCCGCGCGACTTCGTCTCGCGCTCGATGGACCAGGAAATCAAGGAAGGCCGCGGCTGCGGCCCCAACAAGGACTACGTGCTGCTCAAGCTCGACCACCTCGGTGCCGAGACCATCCACAAGCGCCTGCCCTCGGTGTATGAAATTGGCGTGAACTTCGCCAACGTCGACATCACGAAGGAGCCGATCCCCGTGGTGCCCACCATCCACTACCAGATGGGCGGCATCCCGACCAACATCAACGGCCAGGTCGTGATTCAGCAGGGCGAGCAGAACAGCGCCGTGGTGAACGGCCTCTACGCGGTGGGCGAATGCTCCTGCGTGAGCGTGCACGGCGCCAACCGCCTGGGCACCAATTCGCTGCTCGACCTGCTGGTGTTCGGCCGCGCGGCCGGCAACCACATCGTCGAGTTCAACGACAAGCTCAAGGAACACAAGCCGCTGCCGGCCGATGCCGCCGACCGCACGCTGGAGCGCCTGAACCGCCTCGAGGCCGCCACCGGCGGCGAGTACGCGCAGGACGTGGCGGGCGAGATCCGCGCCGTCATGCAGCAGCACGCCGCCGTGTTCCGCAAGCAGGCCTCGATGGACGAAGGCGTGGTCAAGATCGCCGCCGTGCGCGAACGCGTCAACGCCATTGGCCTGAAGGACAAGTCGAAGGTGTTCAACACCGCGCGCATCGAGGCGCTCGAAGTCGACAACCTGATCGAAGTGGCGCAGGCCACCATGGTCTCGGCCGCCGCCCGCAAGGAATGCCGCGGCGCGCACACGGTCGAGGACTACGAACGCCCGGCCGACGACCCGGTCGCGCCGCTCGGCCGCGACGACGCCAACTGGATGAAGCACACGCTCTGGTACAGCCAGGACAACCGCCTCTCCTACAAGCCGGTCAACCTCAAGCCGCTGACGGTCGACTCCGTTCCTCCCAAGGTCCGTACGTTCTAAGCAAGAACAACATCACAAGGTTTCACGATGAAGCGCACATTCCAGATCTACCGCTACGACCCGGACAAGGACGCCAAGCCCTACATGCAGACCGTCGAGATCGAACTCGACGGCCATGAGCGCATGCTGCTCGACGCCCTGATGAAGCTCAAGGCGCAAGATCCCACGCTGTCGTTCCGCCGCTCCTGCCGYGAAGGCGTCTGCGGCTCCGATGCGATGAACATCAACGGCAAGAACGGCCTGGCCTGCCTGACCAACATGCTCACGCTCAAGGGCACCATCGTGCTCAAGCCGCTGCCGGGCCTGCCCGTCATCCGCGACCTGATCGTGGACATGACGCAGTTCTTCAAGCAGTACAACTCGATCAAGCCGTACCTGCAGAACGACAACGTGCCGCCCGAGAAGGAACGCCTGCAGTCGCCCGAGGAGCGCGACGAACTCAACGGCCTGTACGAGTGCATCCTGTGCGCGAGCTGCTCCACCAGCTGCCCGAGCTTCTGGTGGAACCCCGACAAGTTCGTGGGCCCGGCAGGCCTCTTGCAGGCCTACCGCTTCATCGCCGACAGCCGCGACGAAGCCACCGCCGAACGCCTGGACAACCTCGAAGACCCGTACCGCCTGTTCCGCTGCCACACGATCATGAACTGCGTCGACGTGTGCCCGAAGAACCTGAATCCCACCAAGGCGATCGGCAAGATCAAGGAACTGATGGTGCGCCGCGCCATCTGATCCTTTTCCGAGAGAAACCATGCAAACCGCCGCCGACCCGTCCGAGCCGATCAGCGAACGCGCGCTGAGCAAGCTGAAATGGCGCTGCCGGCGCGGCCTGCTCG
>NZ_JBFTPJ010000856.1:0-2579 GCF_056398445.1 Variovorax sp. 01T439_2 | reverse complement strand
CGTGCATCCACCTGCAGGCCGAGGCCGTGGAATTCCTTTTCGCCGAGCAGGTAGGCCACCGGCTCGCCCGCCAGCCGGCGCGGCAGCTGCGCCGAAAGCGCGGACCAGGCCGCATCGGAAAGGGTGTCGGTGTCGTGCGCCAGCAGCCAGGCGCGGTCGTGCGGCGCGCGGTCCAGCGCATGCAGCAGCAGCAGTTGCGCGTCGAGCCGGTCGACGCCCAGCGCGACAGCCGCGGCCAGCGCCTGGGCCACGGTGGACGGCGTGGTGGCCGCGGCCGTCATGCCGGCAGGCTCGATTCGAGCTCGGCCAGCTGCTCGGCCTCGCGTGCGGCGCGCAGCGCATCGAGCACGTCGCCGAGGTCGCCTTCCATGATGGCCTGCAGCTTGTAGAGCGTGAGGTTGATGCGGTGGTCGGTGAGCCGGCCCTGCGGGAAGTTGTAGGTGCGGATGCGGTCGGAGCGGTCGCCGCTGCCGATCAGCCCCTTGCGCATGGCGGCGTCCTTGGCGGCGCGCTCGCTGCGGTCCTTTTCCTGGATGCGCGCGGACAGCACCTGCAGCGCCTTGGCCTTGTTGCGGTGCTGGCTGCGGTCGTCCTGGCATTCGGCCACGATGCCCGTTGGAATGTGCGTGATGCGCACGGCCGAGTCGGTCTTGTTGATGTGCTGGCCGCCGGCGCCGCTCGCGCGGTAGGTGTCGATGCGCAGGTCGGCCGGGTTGATCTGCACCGCCACGGTTTCGTCGGGCTCGGCCARCACGGCCACGGTGCAGGCGCTGGTGTGGATGCGGCCCTGGGTCTCGGTGGCCGGCACGCGCTGCACGCGGTGGCCGCCCGATTCGAAGCGCAGGCGGCCGAAGACGTCGTTGCCGGCGATGCGGATCACCACTTCCTTGTAGCCGCCGAGCTCGCTCTCGCTCTCGCTCACCACTTCGCAGCGCCAGCCGGCGCGCTCGCAGTAGCGCGTGTACATGCGCAGCAGGTCGCCCGCGAACAGCGCCGACTCGTCGCCGCCGGTGCCGGCGCGGATTTCGAGGAAGGCGTTGCGCGCGTCGTCCGGATCCTTGGGCAGCAGCAGGCGCTGCAGCTCTTCCTCGAGCTGCACGAGCTCGGCCTGCGCGGCGGCGATTTCTTCGCGGGCCATCTCGGCCATGTCGGGGTCTTCGAGCATTTCGGCCGCGCCGGCGATGTCGGCTTCGCGCTGCTTGTAGCGCTCGTAGCGGCCCGCGATCTGCGTGATCTCGGCGTGCTCGCGCGAGATGGTGCGGTACTGCGCCATGTCGCTCATGATGTCTTCGCGCGAAAGCAGGAAGTCGAGTTCGCCCAGGCGCTGGGCATAGCGTTCGAGTTGGTGGCGCAGAAAGGTCTTCACGGCGGAAAGGAGCTCGGAAAAATGGGGAAAGGGCGCCGCGGTGCCGCGGCAGGGCGCATGTGGGACCGCGGCCGGCAGGGCCGGGCCGCTGGCGAGCGTCGCTAACGCTCTTTGCGCAGGAACAGGCGCGAGATGGTCTGCGCGGTGTGCTCGCGCGATGCGGCGTCGCCCGCGTGCAGCTCGGCCATGGCGCCGTGCAGCAGCTTCTGCGTGAGCCCGCGCGACATGGCCTCGAGCACCGCATCGACCGATTCGCCCTTGGCCAGCAGCTTGCGCGCGCGCGCCATCTCGGCGGCGCGCCACTCGTCGGCCTGGGCATTGAGCTGCTGGATCAGCGGCACGGTGCCGCGTTGGCCGAGCCAGTGCATGAAGCTCTGCACGCCGGCGTCGATGATGACCTCGGCCTCGGCCACGGCGGCCTGGCGGTTGGCCTGGCCCTGCTGCACCACCTGGGCGAGATCGTCGACGGTGTAGAGGTAGATGTCTTCGAGCGCCTTCACCTCGGGCTCGATGTCGCGCGGCACGGCCAGGTCGACCATGAACATCGGGCGGTGCTTGCGGGCCTTGAGTGCGCGCTCGACCGCGCCCAGGCCGATGATCGGCAGCGTGCTGGCGGTGCAGCTCACCACGATGTCGAACTCGGCCAGCCGGCTGGGCAGGTCGGCCAGCCGCATGGCCTCGCCGCCGAAGCGCGAGGCCAGCTTTTCGCCGCGCTCGAGCGTGCGGTTGGCAATGGCGATGGACTTCGGGTCCTTGGCCGCGAAATGCGTGGCGGCCAGGTCGATCATCTCGCCCGCGCCGACGAACAGCACGCGCGTCTGGTGCAGGTCTTCGAACAGCTGGCCGGCCAGCCGGACGGCCGCCGCGGCCATGCTGATGGAATGCGCGCCGATCTCGGTGGCGGTGCGCACCTCTTTCGCGACCGCGAAGGAGCGCTGGAACAGCTGGTTGAGCGTGCTGCCGAGCGCGCCGGCGGTTTCGGCCGCGCGCACGGCGTCCTTCATCTGGCCGAGGATCTGGGCTTCGCCGAGCACCATGGAATCGAGCCCGCTGGCCACGCGGAAGACGTGGCGCGCAGCCTCGTCGTCCTGCAGCGTGTAGGCATGCGAGCGCAGCAGCGCGGGCGCGACGCCGCCGCTCTCGGCCAGCCAGCCGACCGTGTGGTCGAGCGCGGCATGCTCGGCGGCGCAATAGATCTCGGTGCGGTTGCAGG
>NZ_JBFTPJ010000855.1:0-2581 GCF_056398445.1 Variovorax sp. 01T439_2 | reverse complement strand
GCTCGTGGGCGAAGAGGGGCGCGGCATTCCGCAGATCCTCGAGATGGGCACCATGACCCGGCTCGACTGCGCGCTGGGCACCAGCGGCCTGATGCGGCAGGCGCTCGGCATCGCGATCAACCATGCGAGCCAGCGCATGGCCTTCGGCAAGCCGCTGATCGGGCAGCCGCTCATGAAGAACGTGCTGGCCGACCTCGCGCTCGAAAGCGAGGCCTCCACCGCGCTGGCCATTCGCCTCGCGCGCGCCTTCGACCGGCAGGCCGACGAGCACGAGCGCCTGATGGCGCGCCTGCTCACGCCGGTCGCCAAGTTCTGGATCTGCAAGCGCGGCAGCCACTTCGCCCAGGAAGCCATGGAATGYCTCGGCGGCAACGGCTATGTGGAAGAGGGCGGCGAGGGCATCATGGCGCGCATCTACCGCGAGATGCCGCTCAACTCGATCTGGGAAGGCGCCGGCAACATCATGGCGCTCGACCTGCTGCGCGGCCTGCGCAAGGGCGATGCGCTGGCCGCATTGGCCAAGGAGCTGGCGCCCGCGCGCGGCCAGCATGCGGCGCTCGACCGCCTGGCCGACGCGCTGCCGGCCCGCATCGAGGCCATGGCTTCCGAGGCCGAGGCGCGGCGCCTCGCGCAGGACGTGGCCCTGGCGGTGCAGGCGGCATTGCTCGCACAGACCGCGCCGCCGGCCGTCGTGGGCGCCTTCTGCGCATCGCGGCTGGGCGGCGACTGGGGCAATGCCTTCGGCACGCTGGGCGCGGGCACCGATTTCGATTCGATCATCGAGCGCGCGCAGCCGCGCTGAGCTCCAACATTTCATCCACGGGAAACCAGCACATGGCCGAACTCATCCTGCACCACTACAACACCTCGCCGTTCTCCGAGAAGGTGCGGCTCATCCTTGGCGCCAAGAAGCTGGCGTGGAAGTCCGTGCTCATTCCGCCCGTCATGCCCAAGCCCGACGTGGAGGTGCTCACGGGCGGTTACCGCAAGACGCCGTTCCTGCAGATCGGCGCCGACGTCTACTGCGACAGCGCGCTGATCGCCGACGTGCTCGAGCACCTGCAGCCCGAAGCCACGCTCTACCCCGAGCCCGAAAAAGGCATGTCGCGCATCCTCGCGCAGTGGGCCGACACCACGCTGTTCTGGGCCGCCATGGCCTGGAGCATGCAGCCCCGCGGCGCGGCCGAGCTGTTTGCGAAAGCGCCGCCCGAAGCCGCCAAGGCCTTCGGCGAAGACCGCGCGAAGATGAGCACGGGCAACATGACGCGGCTGCGTCCGGCCGATGCCACCAGCGCCTACAAGTCGTACCTGCGCCGCCTGTCCGACATGCTCGACGACAAGCCCTACCTGCTCGGCGAGGTGCCGTGCATTGCCGACTTCTCGGTCTACCACCCGCTCTGGTACACACGCCGCATCGACTCGGTGCGCGGCATCCTCGATCTCACACCCGCGGTCATCGACTGGATGGACCGCATGGCCGCCATCGGCCACGGCAGCATCGAAAAATCCAGCTCGGACGAAGCCATCGCCATCGCCAAGGCCGGCACGCCGCACACGCTGCTGACAGACAGCACCTTCCAGGACGACCACGGCATTGCGCTGGGCAGCGCGGTCACCATTCGCGCCGAGAGCTTCGGCCTGGAGGAAACCCCCGGCACGCTGGTGGCCGCCACGCGCACGCACTACACGCTGGAACGCAGCCACGAGCGCGTGGGCACGGTGCACGTGCACTTCCCGCGCATCGGCTATGTGCTGAAGAAAGCGGAGGCCTGAAGAAGAAGCAGAAGCGCCGGCATGGGCACCTTCGTGACTGCGCCGCGGCGCGTTCCGTATTTCAATAGCGGCTCCAACGTCAGTCAGAGACATTCAACGCAAGAAGGACACCGGCAAATGATTCAGGACTTCAAGGGCAAGACGGCCGTACTCACCGGCGCGGGTTCGGGCTTCGGCCTCGAGTGCGCGCGCATCGGGGCTGCGCGCGGCATGAACCTCGTGCTGGTCGACGTGCAGCAGGACGCGCTCGACAAGGCCCGCGCCGAGATGGAAGCCGCCGGCGCGCAGGTGCTGGCGCGCAAGGTCGACGTGTCGGACGCCGCGCAGATGGAAGCCCTGGCCCTTGCGGTGAAGGAGCGCTTCGGCGCGCCGCACTTCGTGTTCAACAACGCCGGCGTGGGCGCGGGCGGCCTGGTGTGGGAGAACACCGTGGCCGACTGGGAGTGGGTGCTGGGCGTGGACCTGTGGGGCGTGATCCACGGCGTGCGCCTGTTCACGCCGATGATGCTCGAGGCCGCCGCCAAGGACCCGGCCTACCGCGGCCACATCACCAACACGGCCAGCATGGCGGGCTTGCTCACGCCGCCCAACATGGGCATCTACAACGCAGCGAAAGCCGCGGTGGTGAGCCTGACCGAGACGCTGTACCAGGACCTGACGCTGGTCACCGACCAGATCGGCACGAGCCTCCTGTGCCCGTACTTCGTGCCGACCGGCATCACGAGCAGCGAGCGCAACCGCCCGAACGCGCCCAAGGAAACCGAGCTCACCAAGAGCCAGCTGATCGGCCAGGCCATGAGCAACAAGG
>NZ_JBFTPJ010000854.1:0-2591 GCF_056398445.1 Variovorax sp. 01T439_2 | reverse complement strand
CTACAAGACCGAGCCCGACGGCACCTGCGCGCCCTTCGAGCCCGTGCCCTGCGACACCTTCATCACCGAGTCGACCTTCGGCCTGCCGATCTACCGCTGGCCCACGCAGGCGGCACTGTTCGCCGAGATCGACGCCTGGTGGCGCGCCAATGCCGAGGCCGGCCGCGCATCGGTGCTGTTCTGCTATGCCTTCGGCAAGGCGCAGCGCATCCTGCATGGCGTGGACGCATCGATCGGGCCGATCGTGGTGCACGGCGCCGTGGAGCCGCTCAACGCGGTGTACCGCGCCGCGGGCGTGGCCTTGCCGCAGACGCTGCGCGTGACCGATGCGGGCGTCGATGCCGCGCTGCTCAAGCGCGCGCTGGTGCTCGCGCCGCCCTCGGCCCAGGGAACGCCATGGATGCGCCGCTTCGGCCACCATGCCGATGCCTTCGCGAGCGGCTGGATGCAACTGCGCGGCACGCGCCGCCGGCGCGGCGTGGACCGCGGCTTCGTGATGTCGGACCACGCCGACTGGCCCGGCCTGCAACAGGCCATCGCGGGCACGGGGGCCGAGCGGGTGTTCGTCACCCACGGCAGCGTGGCGGTGATGGTGCGCTGGCTCAGCGAGAACGGGTTGGAGGCGCAGGGCTTCAGGACCGAGTACGGCGATGAAGACGACGAGCAGGAAACTCCCTCCCCTTCCGGGGGAGGGCCGGGGAGGGGGCAAGCGGCGCCCGATGCGGACGCAGCCGGCCCCCATCCCAGCCTTCCCCCGGAAGGGGAAGGGGCAGAGCCATGAAGGACTTCGCCGCGCTCTACCGCGAGCTCGACGCCAGCACCTCGAGCCTTGCCAAGCAGGCCGCGCTGCAGCGCTACCTGCGCGAGGCCGATCCGGCCGATGCCGCCTGGGCCGTGTACTTCCTCGCCGGCGGCAAGCCGCGCCAGCTGGTGCCCACCAAGCTGCTGCGGCTGCTCGCGCAGGAGGCCGCGGGCCTGCCCGAATGGCTGTTCGACGAGAGCTACGAGGCGGTCGGCGACCTGGCCGAAACCATCGCGCTGCTGCTGCCGCCGCCCACCGAGGCGCATGACCTCGGCCTGGCGCGCTGGGTCGAGGAGCACCTGCTGCCGCTGCGCGAGGCCGGCAAGGCGGCGCCGGACGAACTGCCCGCGCGGCTGCGCGCGCAGTGGCGCCAGCTCGCGGCCGAAGAGCGGCTGGTGTACTTCAAGCTCATCACCGGCGCCTTCCGCGTGGGCGTGTCGAAGCTGCAGGTCACCCAGGCGCTCGCGGGCGTGGGCGGCATCGATCCCAAGCGCGTGGCGCAGCGCCTCATGGGCTACACCCACATCGGCGGCCGGCCGCGCGCGGAAGACTACCGCGCGCTGATCGCGCCGGAGTCGGGCGCGGAGCAGGTGCAAAAAACCAGCGGGCAGCCCTACCCGTTCTTTCTTGCGCATGCCTTCAACCTGCCGCTCGAACAATTCGATGCTGTGCTCGGCCCGCCGGCCGGCTGGATCGTCGAATGGAAGTGGGACGGCATCCGCGCGCAGCTGGTCAAGCGCGCGGGCGCCAGCTGGCTGTGGTCGCGCGGCGAGGAACTGGTGACCGAGCGCTTTCCCGAGCTGGCCGTGCTGGGCGATGCGCTGCCCGACGGCACGGTGCTCGACGGCGAGATTGCCGTCTGGCGCGACGACCGCGTGCAGCCCTTCGCGGAGCTGCAGAAACGCATCGGCCGCAAGACGCTGGGCGCGAAGCTGCTGCGCGAGATCCCGGTGGTGCTGCTGGCCTACGACATCCTCGAATGGGAAGGGCGCGACCTGCGCGCGCTGCCTCAATCGGAGCGCCGGCTCTTGCTCGACGAACTCGTCACGCGCATGCAGCACCCGTCGCTGCTGCCGAGCCCGATGCTCACCGGCATCGCGTGGAGCGACTTCGCACGCCAGCGCGAAGCCGCGCGCAGCCTGGGCGTGGAGGGCATGATGCTCAAGCGCCGCGACGCGCAGTACGGCGTGGGCCGCACCAAGGACGTGGGCGTGTGGTGGAAGTGGAAGATCGATCCGCTCAGCATCGACGCCGTGCTCGTCTACGCGCAGCGCGGCCACGGCCGGCGCGCGAGCCTCTACAGCGACTACACCTTCGCCGTCTGGGATGGCCCGCCCGAACAGGGGGACCGCAAGCTCGTGCCCTTTGCCAAGGCCTATTCGGGCCTGACCGACGCCGAGATGGCGCGCGTGGACGCGATCATCCGCAAGACCACCGTCGAAAGCTTCGGCCCGGTGAAGAGCGTCAAGCCCACGCTGGTGTTCGAGCTCGGCTTCGAAGGCATTGCGCGCAGCACGCGCCACAAGAGCGGCATCGCGGTGCGCTTTCCGCGCATGCTGCGCTGGCGCGAGGACAAGCCGGTGGCGGAGGCCGATACCTTGCAGACGCTCGCCGCGTTGCTGCCGTCATGACCGCGCCCGTGGACCCTGAATTTCTCCCTCCCCTCCCGGGGGAAGGCCGGGGTGGGGGCAAGCGGCGCACCACGAACCCGCCGCCTGTCGTCGAAGGCCGCGAGCCCCCATCCCTGCCTACCCCCGGAAGGGGAAGGAGCAAGGCAGCGGTAGTCAAG
>NZ_JBFTPJ010000853.1:0-2591 GCF_056398445.1 Variovorax sp. 01T439_2 | reverse complement strand
CGCTTCGGCACCCTGCCCATCGTGCCGGCCGCCGTGCTGTTCGACCTGCCCATGGGCGATGCGCGCATCCGCCCCGACGCCGCCGCCGGCTATGCGGCCTGCGAGGCGGCCACCCGCGATGCGCCGGAAGAAGGCAACGTGGGCGCCGGCAGCGGTGCGCTCGTGGGCAAGCTCTTCGGCGTGCACCGCGCGATGAAGGGCGGCATCGGCACCGCCTCGGTCACCGTGGGCGGCGTGACGGTGGGCGCGCTGATCGCGGTCAATGCGCTGGGCGACGTGATCGACCCCGACACCGCGCAGCCGGTGGCCGGCGCGCGCACCGAGGACGGCCGCGCGCTGCTCGACACCCGCCGCGCGCTCTTGCGCGGCGAGCTGCCCAAGCCCCTGCTCGCGGGCACCAACACCACGCTCGGCGTGATCGCGACCGATGCAGTGCTGACGAAGGTGCAGGCCAACCGCCTCGCCAGCGTGGCGCACGACGGCCTGGCGCGCGCCATCAACCCGGTGCACACCATGAGCGACGGCGACACGCTGTTCGCGCTGGCCACCGGCCGCATTCCGCTCGAAGGCCCCGGTGCCGAATCCCGCCCCGGCATGACCGTGCTCGGCACCATGGCGGCCGAAGCGGTGGCGCGCGCCACCCTGCGCGCGGTGCTGGCGGCGCGCTCCGTCACCGTTGGCGAGCTGCACGTGCCGTGCGCGGCCGATCTCGCCGCAACGAAAGGTTGAGTACCCCATGGCCATGCCCAAGACACTGAAGCTGATCCTGCTGTCGATCCGCGACCTGATCGCCTCGGCCGGTCCCGTCGTGTTCCTCGTGATCGGCCTCCTGATTGCCGCCTACTGGTGGCTGCAGCCGCAGCCGCCCAAGCATGTGACGCTGGCGACCGGCCCCACCGGCAGCGCCTATTCGCAGTTCGGCAAGCGCTATGCCGAGCTGCTCAAGAGCAGCGGCATCGAGGTGGAGCTGAAGGCCACCACGGGCTCTTCCGAAAACCTCGAACTGCTGCGCAGCGGCGGCGCCGACGTGGGCTTCGTGCGCGGCGGCAGCGCCGACCCGGTGGCCGACGAGGAAGCCGGCCTCACCTCCCTCGGCAGCCTGTTCTTCGAGCCGATCTGGCTCTTCTACCGCGCCGACAGCGCGCAGAAGATCGACCGCAAGACGGCCACGCTGACTTCGCTCGCCCAGCTGCGCGGCCTGCGCGTGAACGTCGACCTGGCGGGCAGCGGCCTGCCCGAGATCATGGAAAGGCTCTTCAAGGCCAACCACCTCGAGCCCGATGCGCTGCTGCTTTCCAACCTCGAACAGGCGGCCGCGGCCGAAGCGCTGCAGGCCGGCCTGCTCGATGCCATCGTGCTGTCCTCGGCGCCGCAGTCGCCACAGGTGCAGCGGCTGCTGCGCGCGCCCGACATCAAGCTCATGGACTTCGGCCAGGCCGATGCGTACACGCGGCGTTTTCCGTTTCTCTCGGCGGTGACGCTGCCGCGCGGCGTGGTCGACCTGTCGAAGGACCTACCGCCCACGGACGTCTCGCTGCTCGCGGCCACCACCTCGCTGCTCTCGCGCGACAAGACCCACTCYGCGCTGCGCCAGCTCTTCGCAGAGGCCGCACAAAGCGTGCACAGCGACGCCGGCTGGTTCAACCGCGCGCGCGACTTTCCCAACACGCGCACCAGCGAACTGCCCGTGAGCCCCGAGGGCGACCGCGCCATCAACGGCACGCCGCCGTTCTGGCAGCGCTACCTGCCGTTCTGGGCCAGCAACCTGATCGAGCGCATGTGGCTGGTGCTCGGCGGCCTGCTGGTGCTGATGCTGCCGCTGAGCCGCGTGGTGCCGCCGCTCTACCAGTTCCGCGTGCGCCGCCGCGTGTTCCGCTGGTATGCGCGGCTGCGCGACATCGAGGCCAAGGTCGATGCGCGCCAGGGCGGGCGCGACGAACTGCTCGACGAACTCGAGGAGCTCGACCGCGTGGTCAACAAGGTGGCCGTTCCGCTGTCGTATGCCGACGAGCTCTATGCGCTGCGCAACAACATCCACACGGTGCAAAGGCGCGTGCAGATGCGCTGGCCGCAGCCCGGCGATTTCGCGCCCCGCACACCGCCGACCGAAGAAGCCGCAAAAAGCGCTTGACTTGGAGCGCGCTCCAACTTCGAGAATTCCCGCCATGGAAGTCCACCTGACCATTGCGGAAGTCGCGCGGCGCACCGGCCTCACGGCCGACACGCTGCGCTACTACGAGCGCATCGGACTGATCGCCGCGGTGCCCCGTGCACCGGGCGGCCAGCGCCGCTACGCGAGCGCCGACCTGGACTGGCTGGCCTTCCTGTTGCGCCTGCGCGAGACCGGCATGCCCATCCAGGGCATGCAAGCCTTCGCCAGGCTTCGAAGCCAGGGGGACGCCAGTGTCGGGGAGCGGCGCCAGATGCTCGAACAGCATCTTGCCGAAGTCCAGGCCAAGGTGGCGGCGCTGCAGCAATCCATGCAGGCGCTGTCGCTGAAGATCGCGCACTACCGCGCCATCGACAGGAAGCGTCCCTCGTCAACGGGCACAGCCCCCGAAGGAAAGACGAGCGATGACCCACCCACAAGC
>NZ_JBFTPJ010000852.1:0-2591 GCF_056398445.1 Variovorax sp. 01T439_2 | reverse complement strand
GGCCGCGCGCCACGCCGTGCCGCCGCAGAACCCCTATGCGAAGGCCGAGGAATTCCTGGACGACCTGCGCACGGTGGAAGAGTCGCTCGTCGAGAAGCACGGCAGCGTGCTGGCGGCGCCGCGCCTGCGGCCGCTGATCCGCGCGGTCGAGGTGTTCGGCTTCCACCTGGCCACGGTCGACCTGCGCCAGAGCTCGGACAAGCACGAGGCCGTGATCGCCGAACTGCTGGCCACCGCGCGCATCGAGCCGGCCTACGCCTCGCTGGCCGAGGAAGCCAAGCAGACGCTGCTGCTCAAGCTGCTCGACGACGCGCGTCCGCTGCGCGTGCCCGATGCCGAGTACTCGCCGCTGGCGCAGAGCGAGCTCGCGATCTTCGCGGCCGCACGCACCGCGCGTGCGCGCTACGGCGCGGCGGCCATCCGCCACTACATCATCAGCCACACCGAGACGGTGAGCGACCTGCTCGAGGCCCTGCTGCTGCAAAAGGAAGTGGGCCTCCTGCGCGGCGCGATGAACGGCAAGGCCACCTGCGACCTGATCGTGGTGCCGCTGTTCGAAACCATCGAGGACCTGCGCAATGCCGCGCCCATCGTGCGCGCCTTCTATGCGCTGCCGAACATCCAGGCGCTCATCGAGCGCTCGGGCGCCGAGCAGGACGTGATGCTCGGCTACAGCGACAGCAACAAGGACGGCGGCATCTTCACGAGCAACTGGGAGCTCTACCGCGCGGGCATCGCGCTGGTGGCGCTGTTCGACGAGCTCAACAAGAAGAAGGCCCATCCGATTCGCCTGCGCATGTTCCATGGCCGCGGCGGCACGGTGGGACGCGGCGGCGGACCGAGCTACCAGGCGATCCTCGCGCAGCCGCCCGGCACGGTGCGCGGCCAGATCCGCCTCACCGAGCAGGGCGAGGTCATCGGCTCGAAGTACGCCAACCGCGAGATCGGCCGGCGCAACCTCGAGACGCTGGTGGCCGCCACGCTCGAAGCCACGCTGCTGCCGCAGGCCAAGTCGGCGCCCGCCACGTTCCTGTCGGCGGCCGGGGAGCTGTCGAGCGCGAGCATGTCGGCCTACCGCAAGCTGGTCTACGAAACCCCGGGCTTCGGCGACTACTTCTTCGGCTCCACGCCGATCCGCGAGATTGCCGAACTCAACATCGGCTCGCGTCCCGCCTCGCGCAACCCGAGCCACAAGATCGACGACCTGCGCGCCGTGCCATGGAGCTTCAGCTGGGGCCAGTGCCGGCTCACCATTCCCGGCTGGTTCGGCTTCGGCTCGGGCGTGGAGCAGTTCCTGGCCTCGGCCGCAACGCCGGCCGCGCGCAAGGAGCGCACTGCGCTGCTGCGCCGCATGTATGCGCAGTGGCCGTTCTTTCGCACGCTGCTCTCCAACATGGACATGGTGCTGGCCAAGAGCGACCTCGCGCTGGCCTCGCGCTACGCCGAGCTGGTGACCGACCGCAAGCTGCGCCAGAAGGTGTTCTCGATGATCGACACCGAATGGCACCGCACCTCCGATGCGCTCACGCTCATCACCGGCGCCAAGCAAAGGCTCGAAGGCAACGCGGAGATGCAACGCTCGGTGCGCCACCGCTTTCCGTACATCGATCCGCTGCATCACCTGCAGGTCGAGCTGATGCGCCGCTACCGCGCGGGCGAAGGCGGCGAGCGGCTGCAGCGCGGCATCCACATCTCGATCAACGGGGTGGCGGCCGGCCTGCGCAACACCGGATGACGGCCAATGCACCGAAGGGCAATGCCTCCACGATGACCACCATCCAGTCCCGCCGCAGGCTCATCGTCCTCATCCTGCTGGGCCTGGCGGTCGCGGGCGCGATCGTGCGGCACTACGCCGAGCGCGGCACGACCACGCGCGACATCGGCACGCTGCTGATGGTGCTGTGGGTGCCGATCATCGGCAACGTCATTGCCTGGCTCATCGGCAAGCTGCCGCGGCGCGCGGCGCCGGCCGAGCCCGCGGGCTTCGATGCGGCGCGCGCGTTCACGCCCCACTTCCTGGCCGAGCTCAGGCTGCGCCCGCCGGCACTGCCTTCGCACGATGTGCCGCTCGCGCCGGGCGAATACCGCTGCGCGCTGGTGGTCGGCAACGAAGGCTTCTCGGCGCGCTGGTTCGTGCCGCCGGGTGGAGCGCTCGCGCGGGGCAAGCCGCATGCGCTCGACATCGAGCTACTGTCGCCGCAGACCGCCGGCCCCCGGTTTCCTGCCGGTGCGGCCTTTCGCGTGCTGGTGGGCGATTCGTTCATTGCCGATGGGCGCGTGCTGGAGCTTCGCGCACCGCATATCTAGGGCAGGTGGGGAACGGCAAAAGGGTCGATTGTTCGCCGCCGGGAAACTGACTACTGCCGGCAGGCCCCTTGGTGGCGGGCCTGTCCGCCCGGACACTGGGAAGCCTTTCGCAACAACGTGTCGGTATGCGCTTGCCGACGCGGTCCAGGACTTCTTCCCATGATGAATTCACCCAGCAGCAACCCCTGCATCGACGATCTTGCGCCCGAGCCCGCCAGGACCGCCCGCTCCGCCTGGCTGGCGGTCGGCTCGATCGCCGTCGGCACCTTTGCCATGGTCTCGAC
>NZ_JBFTPJ010000851.1:0-2592 GCF_056398445.1 Variovorax sp. 01T439_2 | reverse complement strand
GCCTTCTTCCATCACCTTGCGCAGGCCCTGGATCTCGTCGCCGTAGATGGCGCGTCCGGCCAGCACCATCTTGAAGCCGTTGTAGTCCTTGGGGTTGTGGCTGCCCGTGACCTGGATGCCGCTCGTGCACAGCGTGTGGGCCGCAAAGTAGAGCATCGGCGTGGTCACCGCGCCCACGTCGATCACCTCGATGCCGGTGGCCACCAGGCCGCTGATCAGTGCCTTGGCGAGCGCGGGCCCCGAGAGGCGGCCGTCGCGGCCCACGGCCACGGTCTTTTCACCGGCGGCGCGGGCGGCGCTGCCGAAGGCCCGGCCGAGCGCTTCCGCGACCTCGGCATCGAGCGTGACGGGCACCACGCCTCGGATGTCGTAGGCCTTGAAAATCGACGCACTGAGTTGCATGAAGAGGCATTCCCTGTAGGTTCTGGAGAACGGGCCATTGTAGGCAAGCGCCTGGGGGCCCACATGTCCGAAAACGGCCAGTTGAAACGAGTCGAAACCGTATCATTTGCCCATGCCTACCTCACATGCATCCACCGACGCACTCGAGAGCGACGCCTGCTACCTGGCGATGAAGACGCACGATGCGCGCTTCGACGGCTCCTTCTTCACCGCGGTGACCTCCACCGGCATCTACTGCCGGCCGGTCTGCCGCGTGAAGCTGCCGCGGCGCGAGAACTGCCGCTTCTTCCGCCACGCGGCGCAGGCCGAGGCCGAGGGCTTCCGCCCCTGCCTGCGCTGCCGGCCCGAGCTCGCGCCGCGGGCGGCGAGCTGGTCGACCGAAGATGCCTCGCGCATCCTCGCGCTGCAGGCCGCGCGGCTCATCGACGAGCCCGATGCGTGGTCCGAGGACGGCCCGGGCGCCGCACAGATCGCCGCACGGCTCGGCGTGAGCGACCGCCACCTGCGGCGCATCTTCGAGGCGCAGTTCGGCGTCTCGCCGCTGCAATACCTGCAGACGCGCCGCCTGCTGGCCGCCAAGCAGCTGATCGCCGACACGCGCCTGCCGATGACGCAGGTGGCGCTGGCCAGCGGCTTTGCGAGCGTGCGCCGCTTCAACGCCGCGTTCCTGGAGCACTACGGCCTCAACCCGAGCGCGCTGCGGCGTGCCGGCGGCGGCGAGGGCGGCGAGGGCAAGGCCATCGAGGTGCGGCTGGGCTTTCGGCCGCCCTACGACGTGGGCGCGATGCTCGGCTTCTTTGCCCGGCGCGCGCTGCGCGGGGTCGAGCTGGCCAGCACGGCCGACGGCAGGGAGCCGGCCAAGGGCAGCACGCCCACCTTCGTTCGGCTGGCCCGCACGCTGCGCGTGCAGCAGGGCGGACAGGCACACGCCGGCTGGCTGCAGCTGCGCTTCGACATGGAGCGCGAGCAGATGCTGCTGTCGGTCAGCGACGCGCTCGCCGCGGTGCTGCCGATCGTGATCAGCCGCGCACGCGCCATGCTCGACCTCGATGCCGAGCCGATGGCCATCAACGCCGCGCTGCACGAGGCCTTTCCGCATGGCGACGGCTTGCGCGTGCCCGGCACGGTCGATGGCTTCGAGCTCGCGGTACGCGCGGTGCTGGGCCAGCAGGTCACCGTGGCCGCGGCACGCACGCTGGGCTCGCGGCTGGTGGAGGCTTTCGGCGAAGCCATCGCCACGCCGATCGAAGGCCTGAATCGCCTGTTTCCGACGCCCGCGGCACTGGCGGCCGCGAGCGGCGATGCACTCGGCAAGCTCGGTATCGTGCGCCAGCGCCAGGCCGCGCTGCAGGCCATCGCGCGCGAGGTCGCGGGCGGCAGGCTCGCGCTGCATGCGGGCGCCGACGTGCCTTCGACCATTGCCGCGCTGCAGGCGCTGCCCGGCATCGGCGCCTGGACCGCGCAGTACATCGCGATGCGCGCGCTGCGCTGGCCCGACGCCTTTCCCGCGGGCGACGTGGCGCTGCAGAAGGCACTGGGCGTGAGCACCGAGCGCGCGGCCAGCCAGGCGTCGCAGGCCTGGCGGCCCTGGCGCAGCTATGCGGTGCTGCGCGCCTGGCATGCGCCGGCGCCCTCCTCTCCCGCTGCCGCCACTGCAGCCCCGTCGGCGGCGGCAGAGCCTTTCAACAACCTCACTACGGCAGGCGCCTCCGCCTGAAATGCCATGAAGTTCAAGAGCAAAGTCATCTACACCTCGCACATCGACACGCCGCTCGGCGGCATCACGATGGCGGCCACCGACGAAGGCCTGGCAGGCGTCTGGTTCGACCAGCAGCGCCACTGGCCCGACACCACGGGCTGGCAGACCCAGGACGACCATCCCGCGCTGGTCGAGGCCGGCGCCCAGCTGCGCGACTACTTCGCGGGCAGGCGCGACAGCTTCGACGTGAAGCTCGACCTGTCGCACGGCACCGCGTTCCAGCAGAGCGTGTGGCAGGCGCTGCTCGCCATTCCGGCGGGCAAGACCATGACCTACGGCGCGCTGAGCGCGAACGTGGGCAACCCGGCCGCGGTGCGCGCGGTGGGCGCGGCCGTGGGGCGCAACCCGATCAGCGTGATCGTGCCCTGCCACCGCGTGCTGGGCGCCGACGGCTCGCTGACCGGTTACGCTGGCGGGCTCCACCGCAAGAC
>NZ_JBFTPJ010000850.1:0-4736 GCF_056398445.1 Variovorax sp. 01T439_2 | reverse complement strand
TCGACACCATCGAGCATGCGCTCCTGAAAGCGACGGCGCTCGCAAGCATTGGCCCCGTTGGTTGCCTGCGCGGCCGCCTTGCTGCTGCACGCTGGTTTGCATGCTGACAGGCAAGGCAGTGCTTGGACTGCGAGCTGACCGAATCACTCGTGCGATACACCGCAAGCGAGCCAGAAACCCACGTGCAGCGCCGTGGTCTCAACGTGGGCTCGTTTAAGCTACCTCACCCGCTTTGCAAATGCCTTTGTTCATGAATGAGGTCACCGTCACGTTCGACCGAGTGTTCGACATCGTCCGCAGGTCACCGTATAACCGTGTGCCCTTCACGGGGTTCGGACTTCAAGCGGGGGACGTGAAAAAGTACGCAATCGAGGTCCCTGGTTCACCTCGGATCGAGGCCGGGATGACCGTCACGGCAGTTCTTCTGCGACCTGGCGACTGGCGGACCCTGCTTGGGTGGGTCAACCATGAGACAGGTGAAATCCCCGATGGCCACCCCAAACTGCTCCACTTATGGCCGGTCAAACTGCTCCAGGCAGGACGGTCGGATTATGACGATTCGGGCGTGATGGCGATGCGCGCGGCGGCCTCCTTCAGGCGGTAGCTTTTGCCCTCGAACTCCAGCATTGCGCAGCGGTGCATGAGCCGGTCCAGGATGGTGGTGGCCATGGTGGCGTCGGCGAGGTACTTTCCCCAGTCCTGCACCACCCGGTTGGAGGTGATGACGATGGCGCGACGCAGCTTGTAGCGCTGGTGCACGATGGCCTGCAAGAGTTCGGCGCTCACGTCGGCAATGCGCCGGGCCAGGAACAGGTCATCAAGGACCAACAGGTCCGGCTCGATCCAGCCCTTGAGCTGTTCGGCCTGCTGCGCCGTGCTGGCCAGCCCATATCGGGCGAACTCGGTGTCGGCCTCCACGTAGCGCACGTCATAGCCGGCCAACGTGGCCTGGTAGGCCACCGCCTTGGCCACATGGCTCTTGCCGGTGCCGGGCTTGCCGACGATCAATGCGTTGGCCCCCTCGCCGATGAACTTCAGGGTGTGCAGCTCGAAGCAGGCGTTGCGCGGCAGCTTGGGATTGAAGCGCCAGTCGAAGTCCGCCAGCGTCAGGCGTTCGGCCAGGCCTGAGCGCTTGAAGCGGCGCTCCATCAATCGCGAGCGGCGCCGGTCGAGTTCGTCTTGCAGCATGGCGGCCAACGTCTCCAGGAAGGGCTGCTGGGCGGCCTGGGCCTGCATCACGCGGGTGGACAGCGTGTCGGCGATGCCGGACAGGCGCAGCTCGCGCAGGGCGCGTTCGATCTCGGTCATGTTCATGGCTGGGCGATCTCAGTGGTGGGGGTGGGAGAGGTTGTGCCGCCCGAGGTGGCGGTGGCGGCGTGGGCGAACAGATCGCCGTATTCGTCGGCGCTGCGGATGAGCGCGTGCTGCTGGGTGAGCGTTGACGCCGACTGTGTCGGCGTGCCGGCCTGCAGGGCGGCCAGGGCGTCGGCCACCAGCCGCTCGGTGAGCGCCTTGACGTGGCGGTAGCTGTGCACGCCTTGCTCCATGGCGCCCGCACAGGCCGCGTCGATAAAGTGGTTCGGGTAGCGCTTGGCCAGGTTGACGATGCCCCACAGCTTGCGCTGGCCCACGCGCCCCTCGATGGCGAACAGCATCTGGCACAGCCGCGAGGCCTGCGCCCCGATGGCTCGGGCCTGGGCCAGGATGTAGCGCGTCTCGCGCGAGGGGTTGAACACCCGCTCGGCCATGGGCAGCACCACGCTGCCGGGGCGATCGACCCGCTCGTGGGTGCGCAGCAAGGCTTGCGTGCGCAGCTCACGGATCTCGATGCGCCGCTCGAACAGCCGCACCAGCACCTTGGAGCCAATCGGGGCCGGACGAGCGGCGTAGCTGCTGTGGTCGATGCGCACGCAGCTGTCGTCGCAGACCGTGCGCTGCACCTCGGTGAAGTACTGCATGCGCGTGGCCGGCAGCGGCTGCAGGTGGGCGCGCTCCTCCTCGAACATGGCCTGCACCTGACGCCGCTCGGCGCCGTGGATGCGCGAGGCGGCCCACCTGGACTCCCAGTGTTCCAGGAAGGCGTTCTGCTCTTCGATGGTCTCAAAGCGCCGGCCCTTGAGCGCGGTGGCCTGGGTGTGTTGGATCGCGTTCTCCACCGTCCCCTTGCGATTCGGATCCCGGACCCGGGCCGGGTCGGCCACCACCTCGTAATGAGCGAGTGTGGCCGCGTAGACCGGATTGAGCGCGGGCTCGTACAGGTCGGGCTTCAAGACGCCTTCCTTGAGGTTGTCGAGGACGACGTAGTGGGTGGACCCGCCGAAGTAGGCCCAGGCCTGCTCGTGCAACTCAGCCCAGACTTGCTGGCTGGATTTCCAGACCACGCGGCGGAAGCTACGCCGCGAGTAGCGCAGCGTGGCCACGAACAGGCGGGGTTTGCGCCAGCGCTCGGTGCCCGGCATCCGCGTGGGGGCGCCTTCACCGTAGTCGACCTGCATCTCCTCGCCGGGCGCAAAGCTCAGACGATCAAACTGCTCGGGCTCCTTGTGGCGAAGCTGGGCGCAGAACCGTTTGACCGAGTTGTAGGCGCCGTCAAAGCCGTGCAGGTCGACCAGGTCCTGGTAGATGGCGGTGGCGTTGCGGCCCAGGCGCAACTGGGCGTCGATGAAGGCGCGGTGGGGTTCGCACTTGGAGGTGGCCAGCGGCGGCGCTACCGGCCCGGAAGTCGGTGGCCAGGGTGGAGCAGTTTGACTGGGAGGGTCGGTGGCCACCCTGGGGCAGTTTGCCGGATCGGCGGCGAAGCGCTGCTGGTAGGTCCGGATGGTGTGGCGCGAAATGCCGGTGATGCGTTCGATCTCGCGTTCCCTCGCTCAGAGGGGGTGGAAATTAACGTCCTGCCTGTCGGGCTTCGCGGTGCCCGACGCACCGTGTTCAATGCGTCAGATCACCGTGGCCAGGGTGGAGCAGTTTGGGTGGCCATAAGTGGGGCACTTTGGGTGGCCGCCGGGGGCAGGACGAACGCGCCGGGGCCGATCGCCTCCTTGCCGCGCGGCAACGCGGCGTCTTCGAGGTCATCGGAGAAAAGATCGAAGGTCACGGCAGCGCGATTTTCTCGCGCGGCGGGCTGCCTGCCGCGGCCGCGGCCACCAATCGCCCCAGGGTCTGCATCGCCTTTTCGCTCTGCGCATCCCAGGCATGCCCGTAGTTCAGGCGCAGGCAGTGCGCGAAGCCGCGCGTGGCCGAGAAGATGGGCCCGGGCGCCACGCTGATGCCGCGCTCCAGCGCTTGCGCGTGGATGGCGAGCGCATCGACCTGCGCCGGCAGCTCGACCCACATGAAGTAGCCGCCCAGCGGCCGCGTGGCGCGCGTGCCCGCGGGAAAGTAGTGGCCCACTGCCTGCGCAAAGCTCGCCTGCTGCACGGCCAGGACCTGGCGCAGCTTGCGCAGGTGCTTGTCGAGGCCGCCTTTTTCCAGGTAGCTTGCGAGCGCGAGCTGCGCGGGCACCGAGGTGCTGAGCGTGGTCGTCAGCTTCAAGCGCGCCACGTTGCGCGCAAAGCGCCCGGCAGATGCCCATCCGATGCGGTAGCCCGGTGCCAGGCACTTCGAGAACGACGAGCAATGCAGCACGAGCCCCTGCGTGTCGAAGGCCTTGGCCGGCGGCGGGCGGCGGTCGCCGAAGTAGAGCTCGGCGTACACGTCGTCCTCGATCAGCGGCAGCGCGTGCCGTGCGAGCAGTTCGACCAGCGCCTTCTTCTTCGCGTCGGGCATCAGGCTGCCGAGCGGGTTCTGGAAGGTGGTCATGAGCCAGCAGGCCTTGGGCTGGTGGGCCGCGATGGCGAGCTCCAGCGCGGCCAGGTCGATGCCTTCGCCGGGATGCGTCGGCACCTCGATGGCGCGCAGGCCCATGCGCTCCAGCGCCTGCAGGGCCGCATAGAAGGTGGGCGATTCGACGATCACCGAATCGCCGGGGCGCGTGACCGCCGCGAGGCACAGGTTGAGCGCCTCCAGCGCGCCGTTGGTGACGACGATTTCGTCGGCCGCCACCTGCATGCCGTCGCCCAGGTAGCGCAGCGCAATCTGCCGGCGCAGGGCCGCGCTGCCGGGCGTGAGGTCGTCCACGGTGCTCCACGGGTCGAGCGACTTGGCGCTCGCGGCCATGAACTGGCCCAGCCGCGCCAGCGGAAACAGGAGCGGGCTCGGAAAGGCCGAGCCGAAAGGAATCACCTTGCGCGACATGCTGGCTTCGAGGATGTCGAACACGTGGTCGCTCACGTCGAGCGACCTGGGCCCCTCGGCCGGTCGCGAGGTGAGGTTGGCCTCGGGCGGCGCATCGCGCAGCCCGCCGCCGGTGACGTAGTAGCCCGAGCGGTCCCGCGCGCGTACCAGGCCGCGCGCCTCCAGCAGGTAGTACGCCTGGAACACGGTGGAAGCGCTCACGCCCCGGCTCTCGCCGGTGTGCCGCACCGAGGGCAGCCGGTCGCCGGTCTTGAGCGTGCCGTGGCGGATCGATGCCTCGATGTCGGCAGCAAGGGCTTCGTAGCGCTTCATGGCGGGGCGGTCTTCATTCGGTGATGGACTTTATCTGCTCCGGTGATTTGGTTGGGATCTGCATCTGTTTTTTTGGCTGCGCTTGCGGCACAGTCGGTGCATGTCCAATCTCATGCGCGCGGTACGCGCGGTTCTCTGGAGTTTCATCGGGCTGGGCGGCCGCCGGGCGGATGCCGACCGGCGCACCGCAC
>NZ_JBFTPJ010000849.1:0-2602 GCF_056398445.1 Variovorax sp. 01T439_2 | reverse complement strand
GCATTGCCATCACGCATGCGCAGGTCGGCCGGTCGATGGCGCGGCTGGCCGAGGCGGCCGAGCTGTCGAAGACGCACGCCGGCACCTACCGGCAGGGACGCTCGCGCTGACTCAGCGCACGATGTAGCGCAGGCCGCCGAGCCGCGTGCGGTGCTCGCGCACCTCGGCCGCCACCACCGATGCGCCGCCGCCCTCCAGCGCACGCGCGATCCACGAGGCAAGCTGCGGCATGTCGTCGGGCGTGAAGCCCAGCCGCACGATCTCCGGCACGCCCAGGCGCAGGCCGTTGAYGTCKCCTKCGACSGGCGCGATCGGCAGGCCGATSCCGCAGGCCAGCAAGCCGCCCTCGGCCAGTTTCTTCCCGGCGCGCTGCCCACCGCCCCAGTGCGCGGCCTCGAGCGCGAACTGGTGCGACTGCGTGAAGCCGCGCGCCTTCGCGAACACCGGCAAGCCCTCGGCATCGAGCGCGCGTGCCAGCGCCTGCGCGGTCTCGCGCATTGCCGCGGCGTAGGCCCTGCCGTGCACCTTCCAGTCGAGCAGTCCGCGCGCCAGCGCCGCGGTGCGGCCCGCATCGGAGTTGGCCGTGAGGCCGGGATAGGCAATGGCGTCGATGCGCTCCATCAGCGCCGCATCGTTCGACACGATCAGCCCGCCGGCCGGTCCGCCGAGGCTCTTGTAGGTGCTCATGGTGATCGCATGCGCGCCCTCCTCGAGCGGCTGCGGCCAGGCTTTGCCGGCCACCATGCCCGAGAGGTGCGCAGCGTCGAACAGCAGTTTGGCGCCCACGCTGTCCGCGACCTCGCGGATCGCAGGCACCGGGTGCGGAAAAAGATTCAGGCTGCCGCCGATGGTGATGAGCTTCGGCTTCACCTCGCGTGCGAGCCTGGCGAGCGCGGCCACGTCGACCGTGTAGCCGTCGGCATCGACCGGGGCGGGTACCGTCTTCAATCCATAGAGCCCGGCCGCGCCGGCCGCATGGTGCGTGACGTGGCCGCCGATGGCCGGCGGCGGCGCAATGATCGTGTCGCCGGGCCGGCAGGTCGCCATGAACACATAGAGGTTCGACAGCGCACCGGAGCTCACGCGCACTTCGGCGAACTTCGAGCCGAACACCTCGGCGGCCAGCTCGGCCGCGATGACCTCGATGCGCTCGATGGCCTCCAGCCCCACCTCGTACTTGTCCCCCGGGTAGCCGAGCGATGCCCGCGATCCCAGGCCGCGCGACAGCAGCGCCTCGGCGGCCGGGTTCATCACGTTGGTGGCGGGGTTGAGGTTCAGGCCCTCGCGGTCGTGGATGCGGTGGTTGTCGTCGGCGAGCCTTTCGATCTCGGCGGCGATGCCCAGCGCATCGCGCGCAGCGGCATCGGCGGCGATCGCGAGCACATGGTCTTCGCTGGCGGCGGGAACCCAGGAGCGGCGTTGGAGGGCGGCAGGCATGCGGCGGATCTCGCTGGAAGTGGCAGGTGGCCGCATGGTCGCCTGCGCCATCCGTGCGGGCAACACGGATAATCTGGGCCCGAGCCCTAGAAAAACTGGGGCTCCACACATCGCGTGCCGCTCGCACCACCCCGCCCTCGCCTGCCCCCGCACACGGCCGTCCGCGCCTTCGAGGCCGCGGCACGCCACGGCAGCTTCGCGCGCGCGGCCGAAGAGCTGTTCGTCACGCCGGCCGCCGTCGCGCAGCAGATCAAGGCGCTGGAGACCTGGGCCGGCGGTGCGCTGTTCGAGCGCCATAGCCAGGGCATCCGCCTCAGCGCGCATGGACGGCGCGCGCTGCCCGCGCTCAGCGCCGCGGTCGACCAGCTCGGCCTCGCAGTGCAGGCGCTRCGTCACGAGACGCAGACCGCCGCGCGCCGCAGCACGCTGCAGGTGGCGGCCCTGCCGGCGATGGCGCAGCTGTGGCTGTCGCCGCGGCTTTCGCGGCTGAAGGCGGCGCTGCCCGACGTGCAGGTGTCCGTGACGGCGCTCGAGCAGCCGCCGAATTTCCGCCGCGAACCCTTCGACCTCGGCCTGTTCTATGCACGCGCCGGCGATCGCATCGAAACCGCCGTTGGCGCGCAGGGCATGGTGCTCGCACGCGACCGGCTCGTGCCGGTGTGCAGCCCGCGCCTGCAGCAGGCGCTGCCGAGCGGCCGCCCGCGCGCGCTCGACGACCTCGTCGATGTGCTGGCGCGCTGCGGCGGATTGCACGACACCGTGTGGCACGACGACTGGACGCGCTGGCTGCAGGCCGCGCGCCCCGGCACCAGCGCGGCTGAGGCCGATGCACTGGCCGCCGGCCCCGACTTCTCGCTCTACAGCCTCGCGCTGCAGGCGGCGCTCGACGGCGAAGGCGTGCTCATGGGCCGCGAACGGCTGGTGGCGCCGCTGCTCGCGCAAGGCAGGCTGCATGCGCCCTGGGGAAGGCCGAAGGCACTGGGCGACACGCTCATGCTGCTGGTGCCCGCGCACCGCAAGGGGCCGCTGCTGGCGCAGCAGGTGCAGGCGTTGCAGGGGCTGGCGGCCGACTGACGAGGCCGCGGACTATCTTCGAAAATCCAGCCGCCCGTTCGTCCAGCGTCCGTCGATCCGCCGGTTGTCGACGATCCGGCCGACCCAGGGC
>NZ_JBFTPJ010000848.1:0-2611 GCF_056398445.1 Variovorax sp. 01T439_2 | reverse complement strand
CCCGAGGCCACCCACACGCGGCCGCCGTGTTCGAGCCGCACCTGCGCCGAGCCCAGCACGTGGCCGGCCGGATGGAGCGAGATGCGCACGCCGTGGTGCGAGATCGCCTCGCCATACGGCAGCGTCTGCAGCGCGATGTCGCCGCCAAGGCGGGTGCGCAGCGTGCCGGCGCTGTCGGTGTGAGCGAGGTAGTGGCCGTGGCCGGCGCGCGCGTGGTCGGAGTGCGCATGGGTGATGACGGCGCGCGCCACCGGCCGCCAGGGGTCGATGTAGAAATCGCCCGGCGGGCAGTAGAGCCCCTCGGGGCGAGCAACGACGAGATGGTCTTCTTCCTTCGCGGCCATGGCCCGCCATGGTAGGCGCTGGCGGGCCGCTGCGGCGCCGAACACGGGCCGCGAAGCGCTGTGGGCCGGCGCCTACTTCTGCTTCTTGTGCCCGCCCATCATCTCGAGCACGTTCATCTTCATGCCGTTGGACATCACCATGTCGCCGGGCTTCTGGTCCGCCTTGCAGGGGCCGATCCAACGGGCTTCCATGACGGCCGAGCCTTCGGCGCGCCCCATCAGCGGCGGGCTGTAGCTCGACTTGCTTTCCATGCGGTAGGTCGAGCTGAAGTCGCCGCTCATCACCGCGTGCGTGGTGGCGGTGGTGGGGCCGACCTTGCAGACCGAATCGACCACCAGCTTGCCGCCTTCGTTGCGCAGCTCCTGCTTCGAGCAGCTGTCCTTGCCCATGCCCTGCCCCATGTCGCGCAAGGCCTTGTCGGTGGCCGCGTCGATGCACTGCTGGACGGTCTGGCTCGCGCCCTTGGCGCCGGTGCCGTCGCCGGTCTGTATTTCCCACAGGCCGGGCTTGCGCGCGGGATAGTCGATGGCCAGCGCGGGCAAGGCCGTGCTGCAGGCCAGCGTGAAGAGGGCAATGGCGGATGGGCGGATCTTCATGGCGGGCTCCCGGTCGAGACGATGCCCGGGTTCTACCGCGCGCGCGGCGCCGGTGGAATAGCGCAATCGGCCTACGCCGGCCGTGCCTGCACGGCCGCTGCCGCCGCCACGGCCTTGCGGGGACGCGAGGCCAGCCCGAAGCCGATGCCCAGCGCCAGCCCGCCGAGCACGTCGACCAGCACGTGCTGGCGCACCGCCATCGTCGAATAGACRATGGCCACGGCCCACGCGATGTTGAGCGCGCGAGCCCATGCGGGTGCCGCCACCTCGCGCAGCTGCCGCGCGAGCACCACGCAGGCAAACACCGAGAACGACACATGCAGCGACGGAAACGCGTTGCCGGCCGCATCCACGGTTTTCAGCAGATGCAGCGAGGTGCCCGGGCGGGTGTCGATGCTGAAGTTCGGGATGGCGGTCGGCACGAACCAGAACACCACGAGCGCGATGCCCGTCATGAAGGCGCAGCCCAGCGCAAAGCTCCAGAGTTCCCGCCTGTCCTTGGCAAGGAACACCGGCAGCGCGATGTAGAGCCACAGCGAAAGATAGACCGGCAGCAGCGTCGGCCAGAAGGCGATCAGCCGGTCGAACGCGGTGAGCGGCAGCGTCCAGGGCGGGCCGGCGTTCTTCATGATCCAGAAATACAGCGGGAAGAAACCCGCGGTCGCGACCGTGTTGCCGACCAGCTTCAGCGGCCAGAGCGCGCGGCACCGCCGGCCCAGGGCGCGAAGCCAGGGCTGCGGGTTCGAAGGCGGCGGATGCTCGGAAGAAGAAGGTGTCATGAACGCCCGATGCGGTGCGCCTGGAGCTCGCGCATGCGAGCCCGCGGCCCTACCAGGGCGTCCATTTTGATTCGCTTTGGGCCGAGGCCACCGTGCGCTCGATGAAGCGCACGCCGCGCGCGCCGTCTTCCACGCGCGGGTAGTCGGCCGCGATGGGATCGGCCGGCTGGCCTGCGTTCCGCGCGCGGATGTCCGCCACCACGCCGGCGTAGACGTTGGCAAAGGCCTCGATGAAGCCTTCGGGATGGCCGGCCGGCAGGCGGCTGGCGCGCTGCGCCGCCTCGCACAGCCAGGGCGAGCCGCGCGTGAAGATCTGCTTCGGCCCGTCGTGCGGCAGGTGCACCAGCTGGCTCGGCTGCTCCTGCCGCCATTCGAGCGTGCCGAGCGTGCCCGACACGCGCAGCCGCAGGTCGTTCTCCAGGCCGGTGTTGATCTGCGAGGCAATCAGCACGCCGCGCGCGCCGCCCTTGAAGCGCAGCAGCAGGCTGCCGTCGTCGTCGAGCATGCGGCCCGGCACCAGCGCGCTCAGGTCGGCGCACAGGCTCTCGATCTCCAGGCCGGTGACGCTCGCGACCAGGTTCTCGGCGTGCGATCCGATGTCGCCGATGGCGCCGGCCGCGCCGCTCCGCGCGGGGTCGGTGCGCCAGTCGGCCTGCTTGTTGCCGGCGCCTTCGAGCTGGCTCGCGAGCCAGCCCTGGTTGTATTCGACCACCACCTTGCGCAGCTCGCCGAGCCGGCCAGAGCGGACCATCTCGCGCGCCTGCCGCACCATCGGATAGCCGGTGTAGTTGTAGGTCACGCCGAACAGCGTGCCCTGCTTCTTCACGGCCGCGACCAGCGCATCGGCCTGCGCGCGCGTGTGCACCAGCGGCTTGTCGCACACCACATGGA
>NZ_JBFTPJ010000847.1:0-2616 GCF_056398445.1 Variovorax sp. 01T439_2 | reverse complement strand
CAGGTGGTCCTTGGGCACGCGGGTGTTGTCGCCGAGGCCGGTGGTGCCGTCGTCGCCGGTGCGGGTGGCGATCTGCGAGAGTCGGTTGCCCATGATGGGTGCTCCTGGTTTATGCGGCGAACGCGGCCTTCGACGCATCGATCTTGCCGGCCAGCCATTGCAGGCCCGCCAGATGCTGCTGGTCGTGGCTGCAGAGGTAGTGGACAAGGCTGCGCATCGTGAGTGGCCCATAGCCTTCGAACACGGCCGTGCGCGCAAGTTGCACGTCCGTCAGGTTCGAGACGATGTCCATGGTCCGGGCACGCGCAATGCGGAATTCAGCGAGCACCTTTTCCGCGTCGGCCATGCCATAGGCGCGCGCAATGGCAAGCGGTTCGCTGTCGATCGAGGCCAGCGTCGGACGGCTTTCTTCCAGCGTGCGGCGAAAGCGCACGTGATAGCCCTCGACCTCGATGTCGCGCACATGGCAGAGCTGCTCGATGGCCGTGAAGGCCTCGCTGGGCACACCCTCCCACGAGGGCGGCGCCCAGTGCCGGAAGGCATGGGGAATGGCCGCGTAGTGGGCTTCGAGCTGCGAAGGGAATGCGGCAAGCGCTACGAGGGTCGTGGGGTTCATGGCTTTTTCCGAAGCGCATTATGGTGCGCGCTCCGTAAAATGGCCGGACAGAGCCCCCGCCCCCCTTTCACGCCCAGGAGACGCCCGATGAACGCCCCGACCCCAACCTCGCACCTGCTGCCGGCGCTTCATCTGCGCAATGTGCCCGACAGCCTGATCGAGGGCCTGAAAGCGCGCTTCGGCGGCAACTGTTCCACGGCCATGGCCGTGCGCACCCAGCATGGCCGCGACGAGTCCTCGTTCGATGCGCCGCCGCCCTCGGCCGTGGTGTTTGCCGAAAGCACGCAGGACGTGGCCGACGCGGTGAAGCTCGCGAGCGAGCACAGCGTGCCGGTCATTCCCTTTGGCGTGGGCTCGTCGCTCGAAGGCCACCTGCTGGCGGTGCAGGGCGGCATCAGCATCGACGTCTCGCGCATGAACCGCGTACTGTCGGTCAATGCCGACGACCTCACCGTCACCGTGCAGCCCGGCGTCACGCGCAAGCAGCTCAACGACGAGATCAAGAGCACGGGCCTGTTCTTTCCCATCGACCCGGGCGCGGACGCCTCCATCGGCGGCATGACCGCCACGCGCGCGAGCGGCACGAACGCGGTGCGCTACGGCACCATGCGCGAGAACGTGCTGGCGCTCGAAGTGGTCACGGCCAGCGGCGACGTGATCCGCACCGGCACGCGCGCAAAGAAGTCGTCGGCCGGCTACGACCTCACGCGCCTCATGGTGGGCAGCGAGGGCACGCTGGGCGTGGTCACCGAAGTCACGCTGCGCATCTACCCGCTGCCCGAGGCGGTGTCGGCCGCGATCTGCTCGTTCCCGAGCATCGAGGCCGCGGTGCGCACCACCATCGAGACCATCCAGCTCGGCGTGCCGATTGCGCGCGTGGAGCTGATCGACGTGAACACGGTGCGCATGGTCAACACCTACGCCAAGCTCGACCTGCGCGAAGAGCCGATGCTGCTGATGGAATTCCACGGCTCGCCGGCCGGCGTGAAGGAGCAGGCCGAGACGGTGCAGGAGCTCGCGAGCGGCCATGGCGGCAACGCCTTCGAATGGGCCAGCACGCCGGAAGAGCGCACGCGCCTGTGGACCGCGCGGCACAACGCCTACTTTGCGGCTGTGCAGTCGCGCCCCGGCTGCCGCGTGATCTCGACCGACACCTGCGTGCCCATCTCGCGCCTGGCCGACTGCCTGCTCGACTCCGTGGCCGAAGCCGATGCCAGCGGCATCCCCTACTTCCTGGTCGGCCACGTGGGCGACGGCAATTTCCACTTCGGCTACCTGCTCGACCCGAACATCCCCGAAGAGCGCGTGAAGGCCGAGGAACTGAACCATTCGCTCGTGAGCCGCGCACTGGCGCTCGAGGGCACCTGCACCGGCGAGCACGGCGTGGGGCTGCACAAGATGGACTTCCTGGTGACGGAAGCTGGCGTGGGTGCGATCGACATGATGCGCACGATCAAGCGCGCGCTCGACCCGAAGAACATCATGAATCCCGGAAAGATCTTCGCGCTCTGATCCTTTCGGAAGCACGCCCATGAAAAAGCCCGGCGGCTCGCAAGAGCCCCGGGCTTTTTTGCCGCTGGCCGAACGCCTTGCCTTACCTGCGGCGGCGTGCGGGCGCCGGCTGCTCGGCCGGCACGTAGGTCTGCGACGGTGCCGCGCCGCCATCCACGCCGAGCCGGCCGCCGCCGCCCAGGCCCTGGCCGCGCACCGTCTGCGCCTTGTAGCTGCGCAGCGAACGGACCATCTGGTTGAACGCGTCCATGAAGGCCGCGGCAATCACCTTGCCTTGCGCCGTGTTGGTGTAGCCGCCGAGGCCGCCGCCGGCACTGCGGCCGGCCAGTGCACCGAAGGCGCCGAAATCGGTCTTGGAGGCGCTGCCTTCCGAAGCCGCGACCTGCACGCCCGAGCGGTTGTCGATGAGCGTCAGCAGCGCGCTGGCTTCCTTGGTCTGGAGGCTGGCACCCAGGCTCGCGATGGCGCGGCCGCGGCCACCGCCGACC
>NZ_JBFTPJ010000846.1:0-2618 GCF_056398445.1 Variovorax sp. 01T439_2 | reverse complement strand
GCGCATCGCCCGTCATCCGGCCGGTGACGGCAATGTGACAATCCACCTCCTGTGGAACCCCTGAACGAATCCCTGTTCGACGCCCAGGCGCTGGAATTTCCAGCCGCCCTGGCGTCGGCGCTCGCGCCGGCCGCCCTGCCCGGCCACTTCGACGAACTGCGCGGGCAGGCCACGCCCGCGGTGCCGGCGCGGCCGGCCGCGGGGGCAGCGCCCTTGGCGCCGATGCCGCCCATGCTCTATGACGCTGCGGCGCAGCCGCCGGGTCCGTCGCAGGCTCAATCACAGACACAAACTCAAACCCAGGTCCTTCAGCCCGCCCCCGGCGACACCCCGCCCCTCACGCCCGCCTGGAACGCCTTCTTCGAACAGCTCGGCCCGGGCGGATTCAACGACCTGCCACGGCGCGCGGTCAGCCTCGAGCGGCAGATCCGGGACAACGGCGTCACCTACAACGTCTATGCCGATGCCGACGGGCCGCAGCGCCCGTGGTCGCTCGACCTGTTCCCGCTGATCGTCTCGCCCGAGAGCTGGGCCCAGATCGAGACCGGCGTGCTGCAGCGCACGCGCGTGCTCGACCGCGTCATGGCCGATGTCTACGGCCCGCAGCAGCTGCTGGCCGAAGGCCTGCTGCCGGCGGCACTGGTGCACGGCCATCCCGGCTACCTGCGCGCGATGCACGGCGTGAAGCCGCCGGGCGACACATGGCTGCACATCGCGGCCTTCGACCTCGCCCGCGGGCCCGACGGCAACTGGTGGGTGGTGTCGCAGCGCACCCAGGCGCCCTCGGGCCTGGGCTACCTGCTCGAGAACCGGCTGGCCATCACGCGCCAGTTTCCGCAGGCGTTCGAGGCCCTGCAGGTGCAGCGCCTGGCCGCCACCTACAGCGCCATGATGGACGGCCTGCAGCGCATGTGCCCGGCCGGCGTGCCGCCGCACATCGCGCTGCTGACGCCCGGCCCCTACAACGAGACCTACTTCGAGCATGCGTACCTCGCGCGCTACCTGGGCCTGACGCTGGTCGAGGGCAGCGACCTCACGGTGCGCGACCAGCGCCTCTACCTCAAGACCCTGCAGGGGCTGCGGCCGGTGCACGGCCTCATCAAGCGGCTGGACGACCAGTTCCTCGACCCGCTCGAGCTGCGCCCCGATTCCACGCTGGGCGTGCCGGGCCTGCTGCAGGCGATTCGCGCCGGCAATGTGCTGGTGGCCAACATGCCGGGCTCGGCCTTCCTCGAGTCGCCCGCGCTGCTGGGCTTCCTGCCCGGGCTCGCGCRCCGCCTCATCGGCGAAAAGCTCAAGCTGCCGGCGCTGCCGACCTGGTGGTGCGGCGAGCGCGCCGCGCTCGAGGCGGTGCTGCCGCAGCTGGGCGATTGCGCCATCAAGCCCACCTATCCCGGGTCGGACGGACAGACCAGCTTCGACGCGGTGCTCGGCAGCAAGCTGGGCCGGCGCGAGCTCGACGAATGGGCCGGCCGCATCGTGCGCGAGGGCGAGGCCCACACGGTCCAGAGCTACCTGCCGCTGTCGCAGATGCCCACCTGGGCCAACGACATGGGCCCCGGCCACATCGCGCCGCGCGCGATGCTGCTGCGCGTCTTCGCGGTGAGCGACGGGCCGCAGTCCTGGCGCGTGCTGCCGGGCGGGCTGGCGCGGCTGGCGGGCCGCGATGCGCAGATCGCCTCCATGCAGCGCGGCGGCAGCAGCGCCGACGTGTGGGTGYAGACGCACGGCGAAGTCGACCGCACCACGCTGCTCCAGCCGCATGCCACGCCGGCCTCGCTCGCGCGGCACCGCGCGCCCGTGACCAGCCGCGCGGCCGAGAACATGTTCTGGCTCGGCCGCTACACCGAGCGCGCCGAAAACGCCGTGCGCCTCGCGCGCCTCACGCTCAACCTGCTGGGCAGCGAAGACCAGTCGTCGCGCCCGCTGCTCGACTGGCTGCACCGCATGGCGCTGCGCAATGCGCTGGTGCCGGCCGAGGCGCCGAGCGCGCCGCAGTCGCGCCGCGTGTTCGAACGCGCGCTGATCGCCGAGCTCGGCGACGTGGCGCGCGGCGGCAGCGTGGGCTTCAGCCTGCGCTGCATCCGGCAGGCCGCCGCCGCTGTGCGCGAACGGCTCTCGCAGGACACCTGGAACCAGATCGTGCGCGCCGAGGCCGACTTCCTGCGGCGCGCGGCCGAGCAGGCCGGCGAAGGCAGCTTTGCCACCGGCGCCGCGCTGCGCGCGCTCGAATCCGCCAGCACCGCGCTCGCCGCCATGACCGGCGCGCAGACCGACCGCATGACGCGCGACGACGCCTGGCGCCTGCTGTCGATCGGCCGCCACATCGAGCGGCTGGGCTTTCTTGCGAGCGCGCTGGAGGCCGGTTTCGAGAACGGCGCCGTGCACGAAGTGAGCGGCTTCGAAGCCATGGTGGCGCTGTTCGACAGCACCATCACCTTCCACGCCCGCTACCAGCAACGGCGCGACGTGGCCACGCTGGTCGACCTGCTGGTGCTCGATGCCGAGAATCCGCGCTCGCTGGCGTGGGTCACGCAGACGCTGCGCGGACGCATCGCGCGCCTGGCCGGCAGCGCCCCCGGCAAGCTCACCGCGCTGTCCTACGAGCTGCCCGACCC
>NZ_JBFTPJ010000845.1:0-2620 GCF_056398445.1 Variovorax sp. 01T439_2 | reverse complement strand
GCGTCGGCGTGGTCCTTGCCGAGCACGATGTCCATGTCGAGGTTCTTCTCGGTGTTGTACTTGCGCATGACCAGCGCATTGGTGGTGCCGGTGGTGCTGGCCACCGTCTTCTTGGCGAGGTCGGCGTAGTCCTTGATCTTCGAGGACTTCTTCACCAGCAGGCGCGTGCCGGTGTAGAAATGGTTGACGGCAAAGGCCACGTCCTTGCCGCGCGCGCTGTTGTTGGTGGTGGAGCCGCACTCCAGGTCGACAGTGCCGTTGGTGATGAGCGGAATGCGGTTCTGCGAGGTCACCGGCATCAGCTGCACCTGCAGGCTGGGCTTGTTGAGCTTCTTCTTCACCGCCTCGACCACGGCGTTGGAGAGTTCGACCGAGAAACCGATCGGCTTGTTGGGGCCGTCCAGGTAGCTGAAGGGCACCGACGACTCGCGGTAGGCGAGCGTGATCTTGCCGGACTCGGCGATCTTGGCCAGCGTGTCGGCGGCCTGGACGCCCGTGGCGGTAAGCAGCACCACGGCAGCGGCAGCCATCAATGCGGAGAGTTTCATGCGAGCCTTCTTCAGGTTGGTTGAACAGAACGGCCAGTGTAAGAAGGAGTGACACACCGCGACAATTCCAAATGAACCCTAGCCCATACCCAAAGGTTATGGGTTAAGGCAGGCGGGCGGACGGGGCATGYGCTTTGGCTATGGGCCACCGCGCTTTTGGCATTTCCGGCCGGCGCGGCGCGCACCTACAGTCGATGCTGTTCCCTCTTCACTCTCTCTTCGGAAAGCTGCCTCCATGCATGTGTGTGTGCTCGGCGCCGGCATCGTGGGCCTGGCCACCGCCTGGCAGCTCGAACGCCGGGGCCACCAGGTCACGGTCGTCGACCGCGCCGCCCCCGGTGCGGGCGCCAGCGGCGGCAACGGCGCGCAGCTCAGCTACTCGTACGTGCAGCCGCTGGCCGATCCATCGATCTGGAAGCAGCTGCCCAAGCTGCTGCTCTCGCCCACGTCGCCGCTCAAGCTGCGGCCCCAGCTCGATCCGCTGCAGTGGCGCTGGGGGCTGGCGTTCCTGGCGGCCTGCAATGCGCAGACCTCGCGCAGCACCACCGCACAATTGCTCGCGCTGGCCGCGCTCAGCCGTACCGGCTTCGAGGCGATGCAGGCCGACGTGGCACCCGACTGCGACTTTTCCGCCACCGGCAAGCTGGTGCTGTACGCCAGCGCGGCCTCGCTCGACGGCGCACGCGCGCAGCTCGAACTCCAGCGCGCCATGGGCAGCGAGCAGCGCATCGTCTCGCCCGACGAATGCGCCGCCATCGAGCCCGCGCTCGCGGGCTACCGCGGCCAGATGGCGGGCGCCGTCTACACGCCGAGCGAATGCGCGGCCGACTGCCTCAAGGTCTGCGCCGAACTGCAGCGGGTGCTCGGCGCGCGCGGCGTGCGCTTTCTGCTCGGCACCGATGTGCACGGCTTCGCACGCGGCAACGGCCGGGTGGCGGCGGTGCAGACGAGCGCCGGCGACATCGAGGCCGATGCCTTCGTGATGGCGCTGGGCTCGGCGTCACACAGGCTCGGGCGCGCGCTGGGCGCCTACCTGCCGGTGTATCCGCTCAAGGGCTACAGCATCACGGTGGAGGTCGACCCCTCGCCCGGCGCCGCGCCCACGGTGAACGTGACCGACAGCGCCCGCAAGGTGGTGTTCGCGCGCATCGGCTCGCGGCTGCGCGTGGCGGGCATGGCGGAACTGGTGGGGCACGACGCGAGCATCCCGGCCACGCGCATCGAGACGCTGGCTGCCGCCACGCGCGCCGTGTTCCCGCATGCAAGCCGGCTCGAGGAACTGCATCCGTGGACCGGCATGCGGCCAGCCACGCCCAAGGGGCTGCCGATCATCGGGCGGCTCGCGAGCGCGCCCGCAAACATGCTGTTCAACACGGGGCATGGCGCACTGGGCTTCACGCTGGCTTTCGGCTCGGCGCAGCGGATTGCCGAGGCGCTGGAGCCCGCGGCTTCCTGAGTTGCCGCGCCAGCGGTGTCAGACGGCCTGCTCGATCGCCTCGCGCATGCAGCGCGTGATGCCGCGCACCGCCACCGAATCGGGCTTGCCCGCAAAGCGCAGGGCGCGCACCGGCACCGGAATGTGCGGCTCCAGCGCCAGCACGTCGACCTTGGCGGCGTCCGCCGAGCGGGCCGTGCAGCCGTCGACCAGCGCCACACCCAGGCCGTGGTGGGCCATCGACAGCGCCGCATGATAGGTCTGCACCGTAACCACCGCCTGCTGGAAGCCGACGCCCGCCTGGCGGCAGGCCTGGCTCAGGCTGGTGCCCACCGGGTCGCGGCTGTCGAGCCCGATGACCGGCCGATCGACCAGGTCGTGCAGCGCCACCGAGCCGTTGCGCACCAGCGCGCGCGGCAGCATGCCCTTGGGCGCGATGCACACCATGCGCGTGTCGGCCAGCGTTTCCTGCGTGAGCGAGGGATGCACCGCGGGACTGAAGACAAATCCCACGTCGGCCTCCTGCAGCAGCAGCGCCGACATGATCTGCGGCGAGTGCAGCGACTCCACCGTGATCGCATAGCCCGGGTGCTTCTCGCGGAAGGCCTTGAGCGCGCGCGGCAGCACCTCGTAGCTC
>NZ_JBFTPJ010000844.1:0-2622 GCF_056398445.1 Variovorax sp. 01T439_2 | reverse complement strand
ATCGAGGAGACCGGCGCGGCGCAGTACTACCGCGACGCCAAGATCCTCACGATCTACGAGGGCACCACTGCGATCCAGGCCAACGACCTCGTGGGCCGCAAGACCGCGCGCGACGGCGGCCAGACCGCCAAGGCCATTGCCGCGCAGATCGAGAAGACCGAGGCCGAACTGGCCAGGAGCAGCAGCCCCGCCGCGGCCGCCGTCCTCAAGCGCCTGAAGCCCGCGCGCGAGGCCTTCATCGAGGTGGTCGACTTCGTCGCGGGCCAGACCAAGGCGTCGCCCAACGCGGTGTTCGCGGGCAGCGTGCCCTACCTGATGCTCGCGGGCAACCTCGTGGCGGGCTGGCAGCTGGCACGCTCGCTGATCATTGCAGCGGACCTGGCGTCGCACAACGTCGACGTGGACTTCATGCAGGCCAAGATCGCGACCGCGCGCTTCTATGCCGAGCACATCCTGAACAAGGTACCCGGGCTGCGCGACAGCATCGTCGAGGGCGCCGAGAGCGTCACGGCACTGGCGCTCGACGCCTTCTGACCCACGGCCCCGTGTCGCCCATCTGACGGGCGATGCAGGCCTTCCTCTTATATAAAACCGAACCCCATTCCCGGAGAAGACATGTCCAAGCTGCCCCCCGTGCTCGCGAACCTGCCGCTGCCGATCATCGGCTCGCCGCTGTTCATCATCAGCAACCCCAAGCTCGTGATCGCGCAGTGCAAGGCCGGCGTGGTCGGCTCGATGCCGGCGCTCAACGCCCGCCCCGCGGCGCAGCTCGAAGACTGGCTGGCCGAGATCACCGAGGAGCTCGCGGCCTACAACAAGGCCAACCCGGACAAGCCCGCCGCGCCCTTTGCCATCAACCAGATCGTGCACAAGAGCAACGACCGGCTGGAGCACGACATGGAAATGGTCGTGAAGTACAAGGTGCCGATCGTCATCACCTCGCTGGGCGCGCGCACCGACGTGAACGATGCGGTGCACAGCTACGGCGGCGTCACGCTGCACGACATCATCAACAACAAGTTCGCGCAGAAGGCGATCGAGAAGGGCRCCGACGGCATCATTGCCGTGGCGGCCGGCGCCGGCGGCCATGCGGGCGTGAAGAGCCCGTTCGCGCTGGTGCAGGAAATCCGCCAGTGGTTCGACGGTCCCATCGCGCTGTCGGGCTCCATAGCCACCGGCGGCGCGGTGCTCGCGGYGCAGGCCATGGGTGCCGACTTCGCCTACATCGGCACCGCCTTCATCGCCACCGAGGAGGCGCGCGCGAGCGAGGAATACAAGCAGGCCATCGTGGACGGCACCTCGGACGACATCGTCTATTCGAGCCTGTTCACCGGCGTGCACGGCAACTACCTGGCGCCCAGCATCGTCAAGGCCGGCATGGACCCGGCCAACCTGCCCGAAGGCGACGTCAAGACCATGAACTTCGGCGGCGGCGAGGGCAGCAAGGCCAAGGCCTGGAAGGACATCTGGGGCTCGGGCCAGGGCATCGGCGCCGTCACCGAAGTGGCCAGCGCCGCGGCCTTCATCGAGAAACTCAAGCGCGAGTACCAGCAAGCCAGGCAGCGGCTCGCACTTTGAGCGGCGCGTGCGACCCGGCGCCTGCCGGGCTGCCCGCGCAGCGCGGGCGGATGCCCCTGCTCGACATCGCGAAGGGCCTGGCCTGCGCGGTGATCGTCGGGCACCACCTGTCGCGCTACGGCGCGATGCCGGTGGGCGCCTTCCTGCTGGCGCCCGGATTGCTGGGCTGGCTGGCCAGTGACGGCCGGCTCGCGGTGCAGGTCTTCCTGGTGATTGCCGGCTTTCTTGCGGCTTCCAGCCTGGCGCCCGACGGCTTGCTGCGCGTGGAGCGGCCGATGGCGCGCATCCTGCAGCGCTACGGCCGGCTGGTCATGCCCTACCTGGCGGCGCTCACGGTGTCGGTGCTGGTGGCGGCCCTGGTGCGCCCCTGGATGGTGGGCGACGACGTGCCGGCCGCGCCGAGCATCGGCCAGTTGCTCGCGCACGGGTTGCTGATGCAGGACCTGCTGGGCTACGAGGCACTGTCCACGGGCGTCTGGTACGTGGCCATCGACTTCCAGCTGTTCGTGCTGGCGCTGGCGCTCATGGGCCTTCCCGCGATGCTGCGGCGGGCGCCGGCGGCGGCTGCAGCGGCTTCGTACGAGCGCTGGATTCCCGTGGCGCTGGTGCTGGTGGTGGCCACCGCTTCGCTGCTGCTCTTCAACCGCAATGCCGATCTCGACGGCACGGCGTTCTATTTCTTCGGTGCCTACGGGCTCGGCATGCTGGCCTTCTGGATCGGACGCGCGACGCGCGCGAGCACCTGGCGCAGTGCCATCGTGCTGCTCGCGCTGACCGGCGCGGGCGCGCTCGCGGTCGACTGGCGCAGCCGCATCGCCACCGCGCTGGTGAGCGCGCTGCTGATTGCCGTTGCGCAGCGGCGGGGTTGGCTCTCGCTCGGTCGCCGGCCGGATGCGGCCATGCCCTTGCAGCGCCTGGGCCGCATGTCGTATTCGCTGTTCCTGATCCACTTTCCGGTGCTGCTGGCCACCAATGCGGCGGCGGCGCAGATGGGGCCGCACCCCGCCTGGTTCGATGCGCTGGGCCTGGCCGCCACCTTCGGGC
>NZ_JBFTPJ010000843.1:0-2626 GCF_056398445.1 Variovorax sp. 01T439_2 | reverse complement strand
ATGCAAGGCCGAGGTCGTCGAGGAACTGCCGCGTGGTGGCGTACAGCGCCGGCCGGCCGACGGTTTCGCGGTGGCCGATGACCTCGACCCAGCCGCGGTCCTCGAGCTGCTTGAGGATGAGGGAATTGATGGTGACGCCGCGGATGTCTTCCATGTCGCCGCGCGTGACCGGCTGGCGATAGGCAATGATGGCCAGGGTCTCGAGGGCGGCGCGGGTGTAGCGCGGCGGCTTCTCGGGATGCAGGCGGTCGAGGTGGTCGCGCATCTCGGGCCGGCTCTGGAAGCGCCAGCCGCTGGCAACGTTCACCAGTTCCAGGCCGCGCTGCGCCCAGTCTTCCTGCAGTTCGAGCAACAGCACCTTGATGGTGTCCACGCCCAGCTCGTCGTCGAACAGCACGCGCATGTCGCGCACTGGCAGCGGCTGGCTCGAACAGATCAAGGCGGTTTCGAGAATGCGCTTGGCATCCGCCGTATTCATGGTTTGCGTTATCCGGGAAAAGGCGTCTCGGGGACGCTTGTTCAGAAGGATGAAAGAAGGCGCTGCCGGCACGCGGCGAGTGCAACGCAAGGCCGGCATCGGGGTGGCCGGCGCGGCCCTCGGGCCGTCAGGCGCGATTGTAATCCAGCCCCAGGGCCTGGAACGCCTGAACCAGGTCGGCCGGCGGAAGTGAACGCAGTTCCAGCGCGGCTTGCGTGACGGGATGCACGAAAGCGAGCCTGAAGGCGTGCAGCGCCTGCCGCCCCAGCCCCGCGGCCGGCGCTCCGCCGTAGAGCGCATCGCCAACGAGCGGATGCCCGATCGACGCCATGTGCACGCGGATCTGGTGCGTGCGGCCCGTTTCGAGCGTGCACCGCACGGCACAAGCCTGCGCGTTGCTGTCCAGGCGCTCGATGAGCGTGCGTGCCGTCTTGCCGGCATGGCGCTCGAGGTCGACCACGGCCATGCGCAAACGGTTGCGCGGATCGCGGCCGATGGGCGCGTCGACCTGCCGGGCTGCCGCGCCGGTCCAGGGCTTGTGTCCGAGCGCGAGGTATTGCCGCTTGACTTCGCGCGCGGCGATCAGCGCCACCATGGCATCCATCGCGGCCCGGGTGCGCGCCACGACCATGAGCCCGCTGGTGTCGCGGTCGAGCCGGTGCACGATGCCCGCGCGCGGCAGCAGCGCGGCCTTGGGGTCGAGCGCGAGCAGGCCGTTCAGCAGCGTGCCGCTCCAGTGGCCCGGCGCCGGATGCACCACCAGGCCGGCCGGCTTGTCGATGATGCGCAGGTGCTCGTCCTCGTGCACCGTGACGATGTCCATCGCCTCGGGCCGGAAGGCCTGGCTCTGGGGCGTCGGCCGCAGCTCGATATGGCCGGTCTGCCCCGCGCGCACGGTGGCGGAAGCCTTCAGCAGGGTGCGCCCCCGCAGCTCCACGGCGCCGGCTTCGATCAGCTGTTGCAGATAGTTGCGAGAAAATTCCGGCACCAGGGCGGCCAGCGCGCGGTCCAGCCGCTGGCCATGCTCGGCCGGGCCCACAGTGAAGGGCCGCAGTTCGCTGGATTCGACCGGGTCGGCGCCCTCGTCGGACTCGGCGGCGTCGGGGACCATGTCCAGAGGGTCGGTCGATATAATTGAGGGCAACTGTTTCACGAAAGCCGTATGTGATGTTTCGCGCCAAATTATCGGTCCCCTCCTGGATCGCCCTCAGCGCGGCAGCGCTGCTTGCAGCCGGCTGCTCCTCCACCTCCGTCGACAAGACCGCCAACTGGAGCCCCAACCGCATCTACGCCGAGGCCAAGGACGAAGTGGGCTCCGGCGCCTACGACAAGGCCGTGCCGCTGTACGAGAAGCTCGAAGGCCGCGCCGCCGGCACGCCGCTCGCGCAGCAGGCCCAGCTCGAGAAGGCCTACGCCCAGTACAAGTCCGGCGAGAAGGCCAATGCCATCGCCACCATCGACCGCTTCCTGAAGCTGCATCCGGCCAGCCCGGCGATCGACTACGCGCTCTACCTCAAGGGCGTGATCAACTTCAACGACGACCTCGGCATGTTCGCGTTCCTCACGCGCCAGGACCTGTCCGAGCGCGACCAGAAGGCCGCCAAGGAATCGTTCGAGTCGTTCAAGGAACTGGCAACGCGCTTCCCCGAGTCGCGCTACGCGCCCGACGCGCGCCAGCGCATGAACTACATCGTGAATTCGCTCGCGCAGTACGAAGTGCACGTGGCGCGCTACTACTACTCGCGGGGCGCCTATCTGGCGGCCATCAACCGCGCGCAGCTCGCGCTGTCCGACTACCGCGAAGTGCCCGCGCTCGAAGAAGCCCTGTACATCATCGTGCGCTCCTACGATGCGCTCGGCATGAAGGACCTGCGCGACGACGCCCAGCGCGTGCTGACCACCAACTATCCGCACAGCGAGTACCTCGCGCGCGGCTTCAAGGGCAAGGACGATCCGTGGTGGAAGGTCTGGTAATCCGCTGGAACGACAAAAAGCCCTTCGGGGCTTTTTCTTCGTCTGCGCCCTTCAGGCCGAGAGCGAGTTCCTGAGTTCGCCGATCGCCGCCTCGAAGTCCGCTTCGCTTTCCAGCCTGCGCATCGGCGGCAGCGCGGCCAGGAGCCGCCGGCCATAGCCCATGGCGACCAGGCG
>NZ_JBFTPJ010000842.1:0-2632 GCF_056398445.1 Variovorax sp. 01T439_2 | reverse complement strand
GCCGGTGCCGCCATGGCGCAAGCCACGTCGATACCTGCGCAGCCGGACCCCGCCGTGAGCGGCCAGGCCAGCACGCAGACGCCCTCCGGCGTGCCCAACCCGCCGCAGCGCCCCGACGCCAGCATGCCGGTGTCGCGCGAAGCCGTGAAGGCCGAGGCGCGCGCCCACAACCGCAACAACGCCAACAACCCGGTGCCCAAGGGCGAGGCCAGCACCACCGTGAATGCGCAGCCGAACGCGACGCCGCAACCCACCGGCGAAATGTCGCGCGCCGAGGTGAGCCAGATGGCCCGCAAGACCAAGCCCCGGTTCGGCCAGCCCGGCGAGCGGCCGGACGTGCCCACCAATCCGTCCGAAAGGACCGGCACGCCCCAATAGCCGTCCATGTACGAAGAAAGAAAGCCCGCGGTGCTCGAGGCATCGCGGGCTTTTTCATGCGTGGGCGCCGGTTCCGGCGCCCCGGCGGCGGGTCAGCTCTTGGCGGGTGCTGCCGAAGGTTGCCCGTCAGCGCCGCCGTGGCCGTGGTGGCCGCGGTGGCCATGCATGCCGACATGCACCGTCTCCGCGTCGAAGGTCTTCTGCTGCTCGGGCGTCAGCGCGGCATAGAAGGCCTTGGTGGCTTCGGCGCGCTTGGCGAACCTGGCGCTGCGCTCGGCCTGACGCGCCTGCATGCGCTCCAGGCGCTCGGGCGTGGTGAGCTTGGCGAATTCCGCGCGATCCATGCGCTGCGTGCGGGCCGGCGGCTGGCTGGCCGCTGCGAAGGTGGTCCACGCGCTTTCCTGTCCGGCATTCAGCTTGAGCTTTTCCTTCAGCGCGGCAAGCCGCTTGGCGCGGTGCTCCTGCATGCGCTCCATGCGCTGGGCCGGGTCCATGCGCTTGTGCTGCGCCTTGGGTGCCGCGCTGCCCTCGGCCTGCGCAACGGCGGCCGTGGGCGTGGAGGGCGAAGTGCCGGGTGCCGCCGGGGCCTGTTGTGCGAAGGCGCCCGAAGAGGCGAGGGCGGCCGAGCCCAGAAGGCTGGCCCAGACGATGCGTTGGCGAAGAGAGATCATGAGAAGTGCTTCCTTTCGAAGAAGCCCGCCGCCAAGGGGCAGCAGGTGAGACGAAGTGTGGAAGACCTCTGTATCGGCCAGGTGAGCCGCAAGTGAGCCTGCGTAAAGAATCATGAACGGGCGCGCGGCTTCCGGCGGCGCGGCATGCCTCATTTGAGCCGCGGCGGCTTCAGCCCGCGGTCGGGCGCCTGCAGCTTGCCCGCGCGCAGTTCGCCCACGGCCAGTGCCACGGCACGGGCCACGTTGCGCACTTCCTCCTGCACGCCTTCGTCGGCATCGAGGCTGTCGTGGCTGGTGGCGTAGGGCTCGTAGTAGCCGATGTAGCGGTCGAGCCGGGCCTGCGCGCCCGCGTCGATGAGGCCCATCCAGTCGAGCCAGTCCGACAGGTTGCGCCGCACGCTCTCGGCGCCGGCCACGTCGCCGTGCACCACCAGGCCGTAGACCCGTCCCGCCAGGTGCTTGGGATAGCCCCAGCCCTGGAGTTCGAGGGCCTTGGCTTCGTCGGGCTTCTTGCCGTGGGTGCTGGTGGGGTCGGGGTTGCCGCCGTCGGCGCACACCAGCCGGTCGGTCATGAGCTTGAGCGGGCTGGCGGACTGGTACCAGTGCGTGGGCGTGAACAGGATCACGCCGTGCGCGGCCACCCAGCGCTCGTAGATCTCGTTCATCCAGTCGCCGGTCTGGCGCAACGCATGGTTGGGATAGCAGCTGCAGGGCCAGTGGCACAGCGGCATGGCGGTGGACACGCAGCCCTTGCAGGGATGGATGTGGCGCCCGTAGTCGGAAGCGAGAAGGCTCAGGTCGAGCACGTCGACCTCGATGCCGCAGCCATCGAGCACCTCGCGCGCGAGTTGCAGCAGCCGCCAGCTCTTGGATATCTCCCCCGGACAGGTGCCGTCGTTGCGCGGCGAGCCGTTGACGAGCAGCACGCGCGAGCGCGTCTGCGGGCTGCCCCAGGCGGCCTGCGCGGCGTCGATGCGCGCCCTGGCTTCGAGCCAGTCGACCGAAAGTTCGTAGTCGGGGTCGGCATGGCCCGGACCGGCCTTGCGCGTGACGGGCGACTTGCGGCCCTGTTCGTAGGCCTCCCATGCGATGAGCTCGATGCGCCGCAGYGCCTCCTTTTCGGACTGGAAGGCGGGGTCCTGGAAGGGCTGCATGAAGCGCTCGTGGAACTGGTCGCGCTTCAGTGTTTCGGGCGCCTGTCCCTTGCGGACCTCGGGGGCTTTGGTCGTGCGATGCGGCATGGCGGCCAATCTATGCCCCATGCGTGCGCCCGTGACCTGCGGGCGATGCCGATTTTCGGTAGGCCTGCGACTACATCAGCCGCCGAACTTGCCGCTCTGGAAGTCCTGCACGGCCTCCTTCAGCTGCTCCTGCGTGTTCATCACGAASGGRCCGTACTGCGCGATCGGTTCGTGCAGCGGCTTGCCGGCAATCAGCAGCGCGCGCGCCGGGCTGTGGTTGGTGGCCCCGGCGCGCAGCACCACGCCATCGCTGCCGGGATCGTTCGCCAGAATGGCCATGCGGCGCGTGGGCACTTCGCTGCCCGCGATCCACACCGACTCGCGGAACGCGTAGACGAGCGC
>NZ_JBFTPJ010000841.1:0-2634 GCF_056398445.1 Variovorax sp. 01T439_2 | reverse complement strand
GTGGTGACCAAGCCCTTCGACTGGGAAGGCGGTCGCCGCATGACCAACGCCGACGCCGGCCTGGCCGAGCTCGAGGCCAACGTCGACTCGCTGATCGTGGTGCTCAATGAGAAGCTGCTCGACGTGCTGGGCGAGGACATCACACAGGACGAAGCTTTCGCGCACGCCAACGACGTGCTCAAGAACGCCGTCGGCGGCATCTCGGAAATCATCAACGAGTACGGCGGCGTGAACGTCGACTTCGAAGACGTGCGCACCGTGATGGGCGAGCCCGGCAAGGCCATGATGGGCACGGCGGCCGCTGCAGGCCCGGACCGCGCGCGCATCGCCGCCGAGCAGGCCGTGGCCTGCCCGCTGCTCGAAGGCATCGACCTCTCGGGCGCCAAGGGCGTGCTGGTGCTGGTGACCGCATCGAAGGGCTCGCTGAAGCTGAACGAGTCGAAGCTCGCGATGAACACCATCCGCGCTTATGCCTCGCCCGATGCGCACGTGATCTACGGCGCGGCCTACGACGAGAGCCTGGGCGACCARATGCGCGTGACGGTGGTCGCCACCGGTCTCTCGCGCGCCGATGCGCGCCGCCAGGCCCCCACGCTCGAAGTGATCCGCACCGGCACCGACAACATCCCGTTCAACGTGCCCACGCTCGGCGCCGGCCATGCGGGCCACGCCGGCCACGGCGGCGGCAACCAGCCGAACTACGACGGCATGGCCGTTCCCAGCGTGTGGCGCACCAACCGCACCATGGCCGCGGCCAAGGTGGACGCGCTGTCGTCGGGCGGCATGGACGACTTCGAGATCCCGGCATTCCTGCGCCGTCAAGCCGATTGACGGCAGGGCAACCGAACGCAGAGGGCACGAAGGTTCGCAAGGGGTGCGGGGAAGACCTGAAAGGGACTTCTGCCGGCTCTAGGCGCTGCGTTCGCTTCGTGCCCCTTGCGTCCATCGCCGGCCGGTGGGCATAGAACCCATGTCTATCGCTGCCATAGCGAGGGGAATAGGGCGGCATGGCCGCCGCGCGCCTAAAATCTTCGGCGTGCTGCAACAACGAACCCTCAAGTCGATCAGCCGCGCCGTGGGCGTGGGGCTTCACAGCGGACAGCGCGTGGAGCTGACGCTGCGCCCCGCACCGGTGGACACCGGCATCGTGTTCCGGCGCGTCGACCTGCCCGAGCCGGTCGACATCCGCATGACCGCCGAAGCGGTGACCGACACGCGCCTGGCCTCCACCGTCTCGACCGGCGGCGCCAAGGTGCAGACGGTCGAGCACCTGATGTCGGCCTGCGCGGGCCTGGGCATCGACAACCTCTACATCGACATCACGGCCGACGAAGTGCCGATCCTCGACGGGTCGGCCTCGTCCTTCGTGTTCCTGCTGCAAAGCGCGGGCATCGAGCTGCAGAAGGCGCCGCGCCGCTTCATCCGCGTGACGCGCAAGGTCGAGGTGCGCGAGGGCGAGGGCGCCAACGAGAAGTGGGCGAGCCTGGAGCCCTACCACGGCTACAAGCTGAGCTTCGAGATCGACTTCGACCACCGCGTGGTCAATTCCACCGRCCAGCGCGTGGAGTTCGACCTCGGCACCGATTCCTACAGCCGCGACATCGCACGCGCGCGCACCTTCGGCTTCACCAAGGAAGTCRAATACATGCGCAGCAAGGGCCTCGCGCTCGGCGGCGGCCTGGACAACGCCATCGTGATGGACGACACCAAGGTGCTCAATGCCGGGGGCCTGCGCTACGACGACGAGTTCGTGAAGCACAAGATCCTCGACGCCATGGGCGACCTGTACATCATCGGCAAGCCGCTGCTCGCGGCCTACACCGCATTCCGCTCAGGCCACGCGCTCAACAACAAGCTGCTGCGCGAACTGCTGGCCCACAGCGATGCCTACGAGGTCGTCACCTTCGAAGACGAAAAGCGCGCACCGCGCGGCTTCGGCGAAGTGGCGCGGGCCTGGTAGGCCGCGTTCGGCAATGCTTCTCTTCCGCTGGGCCATCCTGCTGCTCCTGCTGGTGGCGGGCGTGTCGTTCGCGTTCTATGCGGGAACGGGCCAGGCCAAGTACCGGAGCTTCGGCTGGATCGTGCTCAAGTGGACGCTGCTCGCGGCCTTCGGCTTTTTTGCGGTGCTGATCGCCGAACGCGTGGTGTAGCTTTATTCCTCCCGCATTCGCATGTCCGGAAACGGCATGCCGGACGGAGGCGGCGGGCGCACGATGGCGCCATGAACACACACCCTGAACATTCCACGAGGAATCCGTTCGGCGTGCAGGACGCGCCGGACCCGGACGGTCCCGACGTGGACGCATTCGCCGACAGCATCGAACTGGGCGGCGGCGCCGACGACCCGAACGCGCAACGCTGGGGGTCGGTCACCGAAGAGCTTCCCGACTCGATCGCGGGCGCGTGGTCGAGCCGATGGAACGGCGGCGCGGACCCGGCCATGCCAGGCGACACCGCACAGGACTGGAAGGAAGGCAAGGCGATGGCCAAGGTGGCCGGCGGCCGCTTCTACCTGCTGTTCGACTGGAACGGCGGCAAGCGCCAGGCCCTGCTCGACGTCCGGTACATCGGGCCCGACACACTGGTCGGCCGCTACATCAACCTGGGCAGCCCGGAGATCACGCGGCCCTGGGT
>NZ_JBFTPJ010000840.1:0-2645 GCF_056398445.1 Variovorax sp. 01T439_2 | reverse complement strand
CTCACAGGCACCGAGACCTTCCGCCAGGGCATGTGGCACGAAGCCGCGCTGCGAGGCATCGAGGCCCGAGGCTACGAACCGACTCCGACTGAAATCCTCCACGTCCAGCGTGCGTTGAAGAAACGAGGCCCGCCGTCGCACGAGAATGGACGGCGTCCGATACCTGCGTCGCTGGACCGCGAAGCAACAACCGTGCACCACAGCGCCGTACCCGCCGAAGCCGATCCCAGTGCCAGTCTTCGTCCGCACAAGGACGAACCGCAAGACCGCCGATTCGAACGGGGAGGACCAAGATCGCCAGTCAGGGGGATGTTCGTGGCGGCCGCTGCCGCACCCTATCAATTCGATCCAACGCAGCGCATGTCCTTCTACGTGACCGTTCGCGTGGAGACCGGGGCTCGCACCATTTGGGGTACGGACCTCGAGAGGGCCCTCGCAGAGTCGACCTCGCAACCGCGCATCGGCGACCAAGTGGTGCTCACGCAGCACGGCACCCGTCCGGTCAACGTCCGGGTGGCGACCCGCAATGCGGAAGGCGAGCTGGTCGGCGAAAAGAAAATTGTCGCGCAGCGTGCGCACTGGAGCATCGAGACATCCGATCACCTTCGCGCGATGGAACACCACGCCATGCGCATACGCACCGGGAAATTGCTGTCCGATGCGGCCCAGGGTCCGCACCCCGAACTGGCCACGGCGGCAGCGGATCTCAAGTTGGCCGAGCAGTACGCACAGCGTGTGACCAGCGATCCGTCCTCCCAGCAGCACCTCGTACAGCTGATTCGCGATCGGATCGCCGAGGCGCTGGCGCAAGGCCGCGCCATCCACCTTCCGGATCGACTCCCGCGCGTCGCTCGCATGCATGCGCGCCAACGCACGGCCAGAAGCCAGGAGGATTTGAGCCGCGAGCGCGTCTAGAAATCGTTGGAAACCGGGGTTGAAGCTTGCAGCTTTTCGTCCAGCCTTGCGTGCGCGTTGTTCGCGCCCCTATCCGGTCCTGCGCTGCCGGAAAACACCATCCGAGGCGCCAGGTCGCAGGGCCGATGCTTTCGGCACCGAGATGCGAAGGCTGTTCGGTCCTGCTCCGCCACCCGCTCTCCGGTCAAGGAATGGGGCCGGTCTGCTCGAACGCGCGTTATGCCCTTGAAGCAGCACAAGTTCACTGTGAAAGGCATGGACGTTCAGGCCGACCGCCCTCAACCGCGCATCCTCGGCTGCACAGCGCAATGCCGAGAGCTTGTTGGTTGTACGCCATACGCCGGTGCTCGCCGCGTCGCATGGCTTGGCAAGCGTCCTGATGCACAAGGGATTCAACCGGTCCCGCCGCCATGTCCCGAAGGTTCCAGATACGCAACCGAGTGAAAACTCAGCCGCAGGTGAGCGCCTGGTCGGTCTCGAACGGCTCGCTCGAAGCGCTCAAATGGGTCGGTCTGTTGCTCATGGCGGGCGATCACGTCAACAAGTATCTGCTGCATGAGTCGAGCCCTGCTCTCTACGCATTGGGTCGCATGGCGATGCCGCTCTTCGGCTTCGTGCTCATGGTCAACCTGGCACGCCCCGGAGCGCTCGAGAGCGGCATGCACCTGCGCGTCATGAGGCGACTGGCGATATTTGCGCTGCTGGCCACGCCGGCTTTCGTTCATCTGGTCGGCTGGTGGCCGTTGAACATCCTTGCCACCCTTTTTCTGGCAACGCTGATCGTCTGGCTGCTGGAGCGGGACGGCTGGGCCGCGCGCCGCACGGCCTTGATCGCCTTCCTCGTTGGTGGCGCCATGGTGGAGTTCTGGTGGCCGGCGCTGCTCTTCTGCCTAGGCTCCTGGGCGTTCCTGCGCAGGCCCAACGGTCTGCGGATGCTGTTGTGGACCTTGGCGACGGCTTCACTCACTGCCATCAATGGCAACTTCGCCGCAGTGACCGCCCTGCTCTTGATCTGGGGAGCTCGGCAGGTCGAGATTCCGCTGCCGCGCAGTCGGTGGGTCTTCTACGCCTTCTATCCAATTCACCTCTCGCTGATCGCACTGGCGTTGATCGTCACCGAAAATTGACCTGGCGGGGGTGCTCCGATACCGAACCAATGCCCCGGCATGGGGTCGGTCTGCGTTCGAGTGCGCGTCGCGTTCACCGGGTGCGCGTTCCGGGCGGCTGAGCATTGCCGCGTTCTGGAGTTCGGCGTTTCATCTGCTCTTTCCAGTGGTCGGCCAGTCGCTGTGAGTCGGTTTGTATGTCCGGCATTCTTTCGACGAAATGATCCACTTGGGCGGCAAGATCTGCCCCGCCCCCTCTTCGAAGCGCATCTGCTGTGGCGCGCCAATCTGCGACCACCTCCCGCCGGGTGTTTCGCATTTTCTCTTGTCCGTCATCCGCGGCGCCTCGCCCCGACCTCAGAGCCTGGAGCAGGCTCTCCAGCTTGGCGCGCATGAAGGTCGACGTCCTCGGCGGTCGATGCCTGGCTCGGTCGTCGGGCGGCAGTTGCCCGAATGCCCGAAGCGCGCGGAGCCGGTGATGGATCGCATCCCTGTACGGCTTGYGGATCTGCCCTCGCACCTGTCGCGGTGTGGCATTGGCCGCCACACCCTGCTCGCGCATCAGTGCGGCGAACTGCTCGCGCCATTGCCGCAATGTCTCCTTGCGGATGTAGAGGCGCTGGC
>NZ_JBFTPJ010000839.1:0-2651 GCF_056398445.1 Variovorax sp. 01T439_2 | reverse complement strand
CATCGCGCGGGGCGCCGCCGCGCTGGCCGACGCCGAGCTGCTGGCGTTGCTGCTGCGCACCGGCGTGGCGGGAAAAAACGTGCTCCAGCTCGCGCAGGAGCTGCTCGACCACTTCGGCGGCCTTTCGGGCCTGCTGCAGACGAGCGCCGAGGACCTGAAGGTGATCAAGGGCATGGGCGGCGACGCCAAGCGCGCCGAGCTCATCGCCGTGCTCGAACTGGCGCGCCGCGCCATGGCCGAGCGCCTGAAGGAGCGCACGGTGTTCGACTCGCCCGGCACCGTCAAGCAGTACCTGCAGCTGCACATCGGATCGCGCCCCTACGAGGTGTTCGCGGTGCTGTTTCTCGATGCGCAGCACCGGCTGATCGTGCTGGAGGAGCTGTTTCGCGGAACGCTCACCCAGACCAGCGTCTACCCGCGCGAAGTGGTCACGCGTGCGCTGCACCACCAGGCCGCGGCCGTGGTGCTGTCGCACAACCATCCGAGCGGCAGCATCGAGCCCTCGCGGGCCGACGAGTCGCTCACGCAGACGCTCAGGGCCGCGCTTTCGCTGATCGACGTGCGCGTGCTCGACCATGTGATCGTCAGCGCCGGCCAGAGCTATTCGATGGCCGAGAAAGGGCTGCTCTGATGGCTTCCCGCACGCCGCCCATCAAGAACCTGGCCGACCTGAAGCAGGTGCAGCGCACGCTGGCCGAGACCCGCGAGCGCGAAGCGGCAGCGGCCGCCGCCAAGGCCGCGGCCGAGCGCAAGCGCATGGCCGAGAAAGACCTGTTCGCGCGCGCCATCGGCGCGACCGAGCCGCTGCGCCGCAAGGCCGTGGTGCCGCTCGCGCCCGAGCCGCCGGCGCCCATTCCGGTGCAGCACCAGCTCGACGAGCAGCGCGTGCTGCGCGAGTCCCTGTCCGACGAGTTCGACGTGACCACCCTGCTCGACGTCGACGACGCCATGAGCTTTCGCCGCCCCGGCATCGGCACCGACGTGACCGCGCGGCTGCGCAAGGGCGACTGGAGCATCCAGGCGCAGGTCGACCTGCACGGCCTGCGCAGCGACGAGGCGCGCGAGGCGCTCGGCGGCTTCATCCGCAATGCCTACAAGCAGGGGCTGCGCTGCGTGCGCGTGGTGCACGGCAAGGGCCTGGGCTCGCCCGGCAAGCAGCCGGTGCTCAAGACCAAGACGCAGCGCTGGCTGATCCAGAAGAACGAGGTGATCGCCTTCGTGCAGGCCAAGCCGGCCGAAGGCGGGGCCGGGGCGCTGGTGGTTCTGCTGGCGCCGGCGCGGCGCTGACTACGGGCCCGCCGCTAGGACAGGTGGTTCTTCAGYGGGATCGAGGCATCCGCCACTGCCGCCGCATCGGGGCTGCGCCCCGCCTCGAGCAGCTTGCGGCTCATCATGTGATCGACCGGCGCATTGACCGACTCGACGCACGCCAGCTGCCCGTCGACATAGTGGAACAGCGAGAACGCCTCGGGCTTGGGGCCGGCGCGGCGCACGCTGGACAGGCCCGGCGTGCCCTCGGCCGGCATCAGGCCGACCATCTGCAGGCGCATGCTGCCCTGGTCGGACCAGAACCATGGCACCGCGTCGTGCGGACGCGGCGCGCCGGTCAGCGTGGCCACGGCGGTGCGCGCCTGGTCGTTCGCGTTCTGCACCGATTCGAGCCGCAGCGCGCGGCCCGCGCGGCGGTCGGGAAAGCGCGTGCAATCGCCCACGGCGAGCACGTCGGGCGCGCTGGTCTGCATGTGGCCATCGACCACGATGCCGTCGGCGCACTCGATGCCTGCGGCCTGCGCCAGCGCCGTCTCGGGCACCGCGCCGATGCCCAGCAGCAGCAGGTCCACCGGCTGCTTCACGCCGTTGACCTGGATCGACAGCAGCCGCTCGCCCTCGACCTCGAACGCGCCGGTGCGCGCGCCGAGCACGATGTCGATGCCCGCTGCGCGATGGGTGGCGAGCACGTGCGCCGACAGCTCGGGAGACACGGCGCGGCCCAGCAGCCGCGGCGCGCTCTCGATCACCTGCACGCTCTTGCCGAGCGCCTTGGCGGTGGCCGCCACTTCGAGCCCGATGAAGCCGCCGCCCAGCACCGTGACCTGCTGCGCGGCAGCCAGCCGAGAGCGCAGGCGATGCGCTTCGTCGGCGGCGCGCAGGCTGGCCACGTTCTCGAGGCCGGGCTGCAGGTCGGGCATCTGCCGCGCGCGCGTGCCGGTGGCCAGCACCAGCCGCTCCCACGGCAGGATCGCGCCCGAGCGCAAGGTGACGGTGTGCGCCTCGCGGTCGATGGCCACCGCCGCGTCGCCCAGGTGCAGCGTGATGCCCGCTTCGCGGTACCAGTCGGCGGCCTTGTGCGGCTGCGTGGTTTCCTCGGCGCTCTTGAGAAAGGCCTTCGACAGCGGCGGCCGGTGGTACGGCTCGCAAGCCTCCTCGCAGACCAGGTGCACGCGCGCGCCCTGCCCGGCTTCAGCCAGCCCCGCGCAAAGCTGGGCCGCGGCGTGGCCGCCGCCGATGATGACGATGGAATTCATGGAAGAGGATCTTTCGTTGTCTGTTTTATTTATTCGCCGCGATTGCGCATCCAGTCGGCCGTCTGGAAAAACGAATCGCGCAGGCGTGCGCGCAATCCCTCGGGCACGCCGGTCTCGCCCATGGCC
>NZ_JBFTPJ010000838.1:0-3475 GCF_056398445.1 Variovorax sp. 01T439_2 | reverse complement strand
GCGGAATAGGGCTCGCTGTCTTCGGCCATGCACAGTCGCAGGGGCTCCGTCCCGGCCGCCCCACTGGCGTTCATGGCGAACGCGCCCAGCCACGCTGCACAGAGAGCGCGCATCAAAGCTTGCCCCCCGTCTGCACGTAGACCCAGATCAACTTGATCTGGTCCTCCGTCAACGAGTTCTTCCAAGGCGGCATCGCACCCTTACCCTCCTTCACTGAGTGAAAGAACCGGTCCGAGTCCTCCTTCGGGAACTTGCGAAGGTCGAACGACACCGTGCCCGGGTTCACCATGTTGAAGCCGTGGCAGTGCGAGCAGTTCTTGGTGTAGAGGCTGCGGCCAGCGTGGGCCGCCTCCAGATCGAGTGTCGGTGGCGCCGCGGGGTTGGCTTGGGCGTTGGCTTGTGTGACCTGTGCCCACAGGCCGATGACCGCCAGCACGGCCGCGGTGGCAGACAGCGTCATCGAACACCTCATTGCTGCACACCGAATGTCCACACGGCACCACCTGCCGGAACGCTGGCCAGGCGCTCGTCACCGGAGAAGAGCGGATACAGCCCTCCGATGCCCGAAAGCGCCGTCACGTATTGCCTGCCCTTGTGGGTCCACGTGATTGGCTGGCCCATCGAGGCCGAGCCCGTGCGGTAAGACCAGAGCAACTTCCCGGTGCTGGCATCGCGTGCCTCGAACTCGCCCGTCATGGTGCCCGTGAAGACCAGGCCGCCGTCGGTGGTCAGCACGCCGGAGTAGCTCGGGATGTCGCGCGGAATCGACCACTTCTCCTTGCCGGTCACGGGATCGATGGCCTTCAGAAAGCCACGCGGACCGTCGGGGTAGGTGAAGCCAGTGAAATCGATCGCCAGGAACAACTCGCCCTGCTTGTATTCGGGTGTGACGGTCTTGTACGGCATACCCGCATGGATGGCGTTCAGGTAGACCCAGCCCGTCTTCGGGCTGAACGACATCGGCGGCCAATTCTTCGCGCCCAGCGCGCCGGGCCAGACCTCGGTCTTCTCGCCATTGCGCGCCTTGGCGGTCACCTCGGTTTCGATCGGGCGGCCGCTCTTCAGGTCGATGCCCGTGGCCCAGTTGACCCTGGGCACGAATGTGTTGGCCGCCAGCACCTTTCCGTTGGTGCGGTCGAGCACGTAGAGGAAGCCGTTACGGTTGGCGTGCAGGATGACTTTCCTGATCTCACCGTTCACCTTAAGGTTGGCCAGGACCATCTCATTGACGCTGTCATAGTCGAAGGCGTCGTTCGGATTGAACTGGTAATGCCAAACGATCTCGCCAGTCTTCGGACGCAACGCGAGCACCGAGGCCGTGTACAGGTTGTCTCCCATGCGCACGGCTGCGTTCCACGGGCCGGCGTTGCCGGTGCCCCAGAAGACCAGGTCCTGTTCGGCGTCATAGCTGCCCGTCAACCAGGTCGAGCCACCGCCTTTCAGGTAAGTGTCACCAGGCCAGGTTTCCCCGCCCTTCGTGTCGGGGGCGGCCGTCGTGTGGCGGCGCCACACCTCCTTGCCCGTGCTGGGGTCGATGCCGACAATGAAGCCGCGCGTCCCGTACTCGGCACCGGACATGCCCGAGATCAGCAGGCCGTTGACGACGAGCGGCGCGCTCGTCACCGAATAGCCTTCCTTGTAGTCGGCGAGCCTCGTCTTCCACAACTGCTTGCCGCTCTTCGCGTCCAGCGCTTGCAGGTGGGCATCCAGCGTGCCGCGAAAGATCTTGCCCTCGAAGATGGCCACGCCACGGTTGACCAGGCCGCAGCAGACAAACTTGGGAACGTCTGCCGCGAAGTCCAGTCCTGTCTTCCAGAGTTGCTTGCCCGTCAGCGCGTCGATCGCGACCGTCGCGTCATGCGTCGGCACATACAGCACGCCGTCGTGCACGATCGGCATTGCCTCCTGGCCGAGGTTGTTGCCCAGACTCTGCGTCCACACCGGCACGAGCTTGCGCGCGTTCCGCGTATTGATCTGGGACAGCGGGCTGTGACGCTGCGCCGAGTAGCCCATGCCGTGAACGAGCACGTTGTCGGTGGTCTTGCCGTCAGCCAGCAGGTCTGCGGACGATTGCGCCATCGCCAGCGTCGCAAGCGAGAGTGCCCACAGCGCAGCGAGTCGCGGGAAATGTCTGTTCATGCTACCTCCAGGGTTGGTGTTGTCTTGAGAGAAAAGACCCTCTTCCAGTGCCGCTGCCCTGCCGAGCAAATCCCTGTTCCATTGGTGCAGGCGAGCATCCACCCTGCATCATTTGCATTCGCCAACATGGTTCGTCAACACAGCTATATTACTTAGTATGCTGCGTGAGCAAGAATCCGTCAATCGGATTTGAAGGGCCACGATGCAAGACTTGTCGCCGACAACGGACTCTTCCTCGCCGAGGGCGCGCGTGTCATCGTCACCGGCGTCAATCCGGATTCCCTCGCCAAGGCCCAGGCGGAATTGGGCAGCGAAGTTCTGGTGCTGCGCGCCGATTCAGCCAACGTGGCTGCGCAGAAGGAGTTGGCGCAAGCCGTCCAGGCTCACTATGGTCAGCTCGACATCGCCTTCCTCAACGCTGGCGTATCCGTTTGGATGCCGATCGAAGAGTGGACGGAAGAAATGTTCGATCGCTCGTTCGGTATCAACGTCAAGGGGCCATACTTCCTGATCCAGGCCTTGCTGCCTGTCTTTGCGAGCCCCGCATCGGTGGTGCTTAATACGTCGATCAATGCGCACGTCGGCGCGGAGCGTTCGTCGGTTTATGCCGCGACCAAGGCTGCGTTTCTGAACATGTCGAAGACGCTTTCGAGCGAACTGCTCCGACGCGGCATTCGCGTCAACGCCGTCAGCCCCGGCCCGGTCGAAACGCCGCTGTACGACAAGCTCGGCATTCCCGATGCCTACCGCACGCAGGTCAACAAGGACATCGCCGCAACCATTCCGTTTGGCCGTTTCGGCACGCCGGAAGAAGTCGCCAAGGCAGTGCTGTACCTGGCTTCGGACGAGTCCCGATGGACGGTCGGCTCCGAAATCATCGTCGACGGCGGCCGCACGCTCAACGGCTGATGCAATCCACATTCAAAAGGGACTCTCCTGTGGCCGCAGCTTCATGCGACCCGTAGGCGTGCACAGCAGGAGGGAAGTCGTTCGCACGTCCCAGATGCTCTGCCAAGAGCATCGCACAACCAATCGAGATGTCCTGGGTCGTGAAATGATCGGCGCACTGGTATTGGTGCGCTCCAAGGCGCCGCTCCAGCGTTCGAAGCCGTGCAAGAACCACTTGGAGTAGTCTCGCGCAACCTGCCGTTGCCGCTGCTACTCGGGTTCGAGCCGACCGTAGCGAAGGCCAGAGTCTGCGGGAATGTCAACGTTGCTTCTCCGAAGTGAAGGAAGTTGAGAAAGGCGCCGTATTCACCCGTCGCAGCTTTCACTTCGGCTTCATCTGCACGGTCCCCTAGCCGTAGCCATCCGGCCGAATCTGACACGACTGGAT
>NZ_JBFTPJ010000837.1:0-2661 GCF_056398445.1 Variovorax sp. 01T439_2 | reverse complement strand
CACCGGAAGTATCAGAGGCCGGACGCGAGAGCAGCCTGAAGACGTACTACTTGTACAGCTGCGCCCAACTCATTGCGAAATCGAAGACTATCAACCACAAGGCTGTAGATGCAAGCTAATTCCTCCTACGGTATTTCCTCTGCGACGAGCCCGTCGGCGCTGTCCGTCGTAAAGGAGTTTGCAGGCTACTTCGCAGTATCACTCGCGGGGCTTGCGGTGGATGCGGCGGTGCTCCTGATTCTGGTTTCGGGGTGCGGATTGCCTGTTGTGCACTCATCCGTTGCAGCATTCATGGCCGGTCTGGCTGTGGTCTACCTGTGTTCCGTGAAGTTCGTATTCGCAAGCCGGCGCGTTGCACAGCCTGTCGCTGAGTTCTTCACATTTGCCATGCTGGGAGTCGCGGGTCTCCTGTTGACGATGCTCATCATGCAGGTAGGCACCCAGCAACTACATCTTGATTACCGCTGGACCAAGATTGGAGCGGCAGGCGCTAGCTTTGTCTGCAACTTTGCACTGCGCAAGCTGGTGCTTTTCTCGAGGGCGTGAGGAGATAAACATGAATGAAATCAATGTTGTGGTGATCGGCGCGGGTCCTGCAGGGCTCACGGCTGCGTATGAACTCCAGCGCGCAGGCGTTCAGCGGGTTTGTGTGGTCGAGGCGGATACCCAAGTGGGCGGAATCTCCAAGACCGTTGAGTACCGCGGCAACCGTATCGACATTGGCGGCCATCGGTTCTTCTCCAAGTCGGACTGGGTGATGCAATGGTGGGCATCGATACTCCCGGTAGAGAAAGCAGGGGAGGGCGCATCGCTCAGCTTCAAGTACCAAGGCCAGCAGAGAGACGCATTGCCCGGAAATCTTGCGGAAGTGAATCCGTCGACAAGAGATGACGTGATGATGGTCCGGAGTCGTCTTTCTCGGATCTACTTCAACGAGCGTTTCTTCGATTACCCCTTGCAGCTCAACGCTGGGAATCTGCGAAAGCTTGGGTGGGCAAAGACTGTCACCTTCGGATTCAGCTACATCGCGGCCAAGGCGAACCCGATCAAGCAGGAAGCCTCGTTGCAGGACTTCTTTATCAATCGTTTTGGTGAGAAGCTGTATCGGCAATTTTTCAAGGAATACACCGAAAAGGTCTGGGGCGTGCCCTGCAGCGAAATCAGTGCAGCCTGGGGTGCCCAGCGTGTTAAGAGCCTCTCAGTCAGCAAAGCGTTGTGGCACGCGGCGAAATCTGCACTTGGCATGAACAATGGCCAAGCTGAGCAGACGTCGTTGATCGAATCGTTTGTCTACCCGAAGCTCGGCCCGGGACAGATGTGGGAAGAAGTCGCCAAGCGGTTCATGAGCAATGGCGGTGTGTTGCTGATGAAACATCGGGCGCAGCATATTGAAATCTCCGAAGGAGTTGTGCGATCGGTGGAGGTGGTCTCGCATGATGGACAGCACCAGCGGCTCCAGTGCACGCATGTCATATCTACCATGCCCGTCAAGGATCTCGTGGCCGCTTCGAAAGATGCTTGGCCAGCTGAAGTCGCGGACATCGCAAGTCGTCTCGAATATCGAGATTTCATGACGGTAGGACTTCTATATCGGCGCGAGGATTTACCGGTCGCTTTGAGCGATAACTGGATCTATATTCAAGAACCCGGCGTCAAAGTGGGCCGAGTGCAGGTCTTCAATAACTGGAGCCCTTACATGGTGAGCGATCCAGACACTGTGTGGCTGGGGCTCGAATTTTTCTGCAAAGAGGGCGATGATTTGTGGTCGATGAGTGATGACGCGCTCAAGCAACTCGCGCAATCGGAAATGAAGCAGATCAAACTGGTCAGCGCTTCGCGAGCTATCGACGCCACGGTGCTCCGTGTTCCGAAAGCATATCCTGGCTATTTTGGCGAAGCTTACGAGCAGTTTGGTCGAGTTCAGTCTGCGCTGGATGCCATTCCCAACTTGTTCTTGGTCGGGCGCAACGGAATGCATCGATACAACAATCAAGATCACTCAATGTTGACGGCAAAGGAGGCCGCGCATCAGATCATCACGGGCGTTGTCGACAAGAGCCGCCTGTGGGCTATCAATGTGGACGACGAGTACCACGAAGAGAAGGTCGTGCCGGACGATAAATCGATTCCTGTGGAGCCCGAACTGGTTGGTGGAACGCCAGCCTTGGGCGTGCAGTCCTGAAAATTCGGAGCTCGACCAATCGTCCTTGGGCGAAGGTCTGGGCTCCGGTCATGCAGCAAATTTCGTGTTGCCCACGGGTCCGGGAGCCTGTGGGCTCGTGCTGCTGAGGCAAACACCGATGAAGTCGATCGCAGTTGGTTTTCTAACATCCATCGTGCTGCTGGTGCTGTGGCGCCACTTGATTCCGGGGGGCTTCATTTTTTATCAGGGCATGTCCGTCGCCATCATCGGGGCGGCTGTTCAAGGCCTGATGCAATACAGAAGACAGCCGCGATCGTCCTATGCGAAGGACGCGCTGCTGACCTTGCTGCTCGTGTATGCCTTCGTGTTCACGATTCCGACAACAGTGGATCGCTCCTATTCCGTCAGAATGATCGAGCACGTGGCGGCGGCCGATGGTGTCGTGTCCAAGGACGAGATTTCTTTGATGTTCCAGCGCTACTTCAGTGATGGCGGTGGCGTGGAGCGCAGGTTGGAAG
>NZ_JBFTPJ010000836.1:0-2663 GCF_056398445.1 Variovorax sp. 01T439_2 | reverse complement strand
GTCCAGCCTTGCAGCGCCGTGTCCTTGCCGTGCGTGGCGACCGCGCGTGAAAGGATCGCGAGCAGGTCGTTCGGCGTCATCCAGTCGATCGAGCGCCAGATGGCGTCCAGCGGCGCATGGTGCGCAACGACGCGCTGCAACGTGCGCCAGGCCTGCGGGAGGTCGTCGGCCCGCAGGAACGCCTGGGCCGACTGGATCTCCTTGATGATGAGCATCCAGTAGAGCTCGGACACCTGCACATGCACGATCCAGGCGTGCTCGCCCGGGTGGTCGCTGACGGTACGCTGCAGCGAGTGCAAGGTGTCGGTCTGCATCCATGCGCTGTAGGGTGTCTGGCCGGACGCGGGGCGTTCGATGGCCGCAAGGGTGGGGGTGTTGCTCATGGTGTGCTCCTGGTGGTGGGGGGATGCGTCGATGTGCCGGTGTGCATGAGGCCTTCGATCTGCTGTGCGATCTGCAGCAGGGCGCCGTCGCGGCCAGGCTTCGCCACGATCTGCAGCCCGGCGGGCAGGCGGCCGTCGCGGGCGGCAAGGGGAATCGAGATGGCCGGGAACCCCGCGACGTTGAAAGGCGCCGTGTAGGTCATCAGCGCCTCGCGCACGGTGCCCGACCAATGGCCGATATCGATCGATGCCTGATTCACCTGCGGCGCGGTGCAGGGGCAGGTCGGCAGCACGAGGTAGTCGAGCTGCGACATGGCGCGATGCAGCCGGGCGGTGAAGTCGCGCCGCGCCTGCTGCGCGCGCGCGTAGTCGCCCAGCGTGATGCTCTTGGCGCGCTCGAGCCGCTCGATGGTTTCGCGGCCGTAGTGGGTAGCGATGCGATCGGTGGCGTTGCGGCGGAAGTGCTCGACGCCGCCCTCGGTGAGGACGATGTGCGCAAAGGCCTCGAAGACGCCGTCGAACAGTCCGGGCGCATCGACGGTCGTGCACGCAAGGAATTCTCCGAGCTTCGCAACCGCGGTGTCGAACGCGGATGCGACTTCGGCGCTCGGCGGCACGGGCGCGATCTCGCGCACCACCCCGAGGCGCGCAGATGGAGAAGCGGCGTGCTGCGGCATTTCGATGTGGAATGCGCCCGCCAGCAGCGCGACGTCGTCGACCGTCGCGCCAAGAAAGCCCGGGTGGTCCAGCGTCGGTGCCAGTGCAAAGATGCCGCGCGTGGGCAGTGCGCCGAAGCTCGGCTTGAAGCCGACGACCCCGCACAGCGCGGCCGGGATCCGCACCGATCCGCCGGTGTCCGTGCCAAGGCCGGCCGCCACGGCGCCACAGGCAATCGCCGCGGCCGCGCCGCCGCTGGAGCCGCCGGGAATGCGTGTGCGGTCCAGCGGGTTCAAGGTGTCGCCGAAGGTGGCGCTGGCCGTGGTCACGCCCCATGCGAATTCATGCGTGGCCGTCTTGCCGACGGGAATGGCGCCGCGCTCGATCAGCGCGCGCACCACGTCGGCGTCGGCGTCCGGAAGGTGCCCCAGGTAGGCGGCCGAGCCGTAGCTGGTTTCGATGCCTTGGGTGTCGATCAGGTCCTTGACGCCGATGGCCAGCCCTTCCAGCGGCCGTTGCCGGCCTTGCGCATAGCGCCTGTCGCTTTCTGCCGCGGCGGCCAGCGCGCCGTCCCGGTCGATGGCGGCGAAGGCGCGCAGGTCGCGCTTGCTGGCCTGTGCGGCCTCGAGTGCCTGCTCGATCAGGGCCACGGCCGTGATGCGCCGGGCGGCCAGGGCGTCGAGCGCGTGGCGCAGGCTGGATGCGGAAGGGGCCACGGGAGATGGCGGGCAATCGGCGTTCAAGGTTTTTCTCCGGGCTCGGAAAGCCATGGGGCGGCCGCACCCGCCATCACGGCGTGACGGGTGAGGAAACGAGAGTGGAAGGCGCAGCCGCTTCGCTGCGCCGCGCGGGACCTCAGGCGGGAACTTCGGACCGGCAGTCCGCCATGGCATCCATGTAGCGGGAATGCGGCATCGAATCGAGCGACGCCTGGATCGCTTCCTTGCACAGGGAAGGCCGCCTGGCCAGCGCATCGGCATAGCGCGCGACATGGGGAAGCGCATCCCACATCGACCCCAGGCCGAGATAGTTCAGGCGCACCAGGTTGACGCCCCAGAACGCATCGGCCAGGGAGAAGGCGTTTCCGTTCAGGCAGGCGAACGAACCTGCGGCCAGGTCGCGCTCCAGGCCGATCAGCAGTTGCCTCGTCTGCTCGCGCGCGGCGCGTTGGAAGGCCGGATCGCGGCACACTTTCTTGCCGCCGCTTTCCTTCACGATCTTGGCGCGGTAGGCCGCCACCAGCTCGGGCTCGCCGGCGTTGTCGGCTATCAGGCGCTCCAGCGCCATGACCTTGTAGTCGTAGACCGTCTGCATCGAAGCCTTGAGCGCTTCGGGCCGCAGATCCGCATCCGGATGAAAGCCGTAGAGCAGCGCGCCGTTCGCAATCCTGTCGACGATGCCGACCTGGCGCATCACCTCGGCGCGCGCATCGGGTGCATCGGGAACGAGCTGGACCGGCTCGTGCGATACGCTGTCGAGGTAGATGCAGATGCGCTGCGAATCGGCGAGCACGCGGCCGGTGTCGTAGTCGACGAGCAATGGCACCACGCAGGGATCGAAGCCTTCCGTTTCGACCGATGTCCGTCCGCTGTAGCCCGATGTCCGTCCGCTGTAGCCGCTGAC
>NZ_JBFTPJ010000835.1:0-2669 GCF_056398445.1 Variovorax sp. 01T439_2 | reverse complement strand
CTGCTGCATCGATGCGCCTTCGGGCAGGCCGGCCAGTTCCCGCACCTTCTGCGTCGGAAAGACCAGCGCGCCGACTTCCTTCAGGTTGATGCCGGTCAGCACCGCGTCCTGCACGTAGGGCGCGCCGGCCGCGATGATCTTGGCGCGCAGCGGACCCACGCTCACGAAGGTGCCGGTGGCGAGCTTGAAGTCTTCGGCGATGCGGCCGTCGAAGCGCAGCCCGCGGTGGATGTTCGACTCGTCGATCCACTTCACCGCGTCGCCGGTCGAGAAGAAGCCCTCTTCATCGAAGGCTTCGGCCGTGGCCTCGGGCGCGCGCCAGTAGCCGGGCGTGATGTTGGGGCCGCGGTAGCGCACCTCGGTCTTGCCGTCGACCTCGATCAGCTTGAGCTCGATGCCGGCCGCGGGCAGGCCCACGTCGCCCGACTTGACCTCGGGCCCCGTGACGTAGAGCGCGAACGGCCCCGATTCGGTCATGCCGAGGCCCGTGCCCATCACGATGCGCTCGCCGACTTCGGACTCCTGCGTCTTGTGCAGGCTGTCCCACACGGGCTGCGAGAGCGCGGCGCCCGAGTAGAAGAACATCTTCACGCGCGACAGCAGGTTGCGGCGCAGCACCGCATCGGTTTCCATGGCGTGCGCAATGGCCTCGAAGCCGGTCGGCACGTTGAAGTAGATGGTGGGCGCGATCTCGCGCAGGTTGCGCAGCGTCTCGGCCATGCCGGCGGGCGTGGGCTTGCCGTCGTCGATGTAGAGCGTGCCGCCGTTGTCCAGCACGATGCCCACGTTGTGGTTGCCGCCGAAGGTGTGGTTCCAGGGCAGCCAGTCGACCAGCACCGGCGGCTCCTCGCCCAGGGCGGGAATCGACTGGCGCAGCTGCTGCTGGTTGGCGCACCACATGCGGTGCGTGTTGATCACCGCCTTGGGCATCTTGGTGGAGCCCGAGGTGAAGAGGAACTTGGTGATGGTGTCGGGGCCGGTGGCGCGCATCGCGGCATCGATGGCGGGCGTGGCCGGCGTGGCGGCCAGCGCATCGAACGAGGTGGCGTCGCGGCCTTCGAGCGCGCCTTCAGCGATCACCACTTCGGTCCCGGCAGGCACGGTGGCGGCAATGGCGCGGCCGAAGCGCGCGGCATCGGCCGCGAACACCAGGCCCGGCGTGAGCGTGTCCAGCACGTGGCGCAGCTTCTCGAAGTCCTGGCTCACCACAGAGTAGGGCGGCGACACCGGGCAGTACGGCACGCCCGCGTAGAGGCAGCCGAGGGCCATCAGCGCATGTTCGATACCGTTCTCGCTCAGGATCGCGACCGGGCGCTCCGCGCTCAGGCCGCGATCGAGCAGCGCCTGGCCGATGCTGCGCGCCTTCTGCAGCGCCTCGGCGTAGCTCACGCGCTGCCAGTCGCCGGTGCTGCCATCGGCCAGCCGTTCGCGGCGGGCGATGAAGGTGCGCTCGGGCGCCTGTTCGGCCCAGTGCGCGAGGCGGTCGGTCATGCGGTCGCGGTAGGGCGCGAGCTGGGTTTCGGCCCGCAGGTACTGCGTGCCCGGCGCACCTTCGCGCAGCACGGCGCGCGTGACGCCGAAGGCCAGCGGACGGTATCGGATGGTGGTCATTCCTTGCTCACTTTGGCGCCGCGGCCTTCGAGGAAGTCGCGCACGCGGGCCTTGGCCTCGGGCGCGTTCTGCACGATGCCGGACATCAGCGCCTCGGTGAAGAAGCCGTGGTCGGCCGACTGCTCGGCAATGCGCGGCAGCGCATGCATCAGCGCGTAGTTGGTCAGCGGCGCATTGGTGGCCACGCGCTTGGCGAGTTCGAAGGCCTTGTCGAAGGCCGCGCCCTCGTCGACCAGGTACTGCGCGAAGTTGGCGCGCTCGCCGTCCTCGGCGTTGTAGACGCGGCCGGTCATCATCATGTCGGTCATGCGCGCCACGCCGATCAGCTTGGGAATGCGCACCGAGCCGCCGCCGCCCACGAAGATGCCGCGCGAGCCTTCGGGCAGTGCATAGAAGGTGCTGCGGTCGGCCACGCGGATGTGGCAGGCGCTCGCGAGCTCGAGGCCGCCACCCACCACCGCGCCGTGCAGCGCCGCAACCACCGGCACCGGGCCGTGCTGGATCAGGTCGAGCGCGCCATGCCACAGCCGCGAGTGCTGCATGCCCTGGCCGGCGTCGCGCTCCTTCAGCTCGCTCAGGTCGAGGCCGGCGCAGAAGTGCGGGCCTTCGCCGTCGAGCACCGCGGCGCGCACCGTGGAAGGCAGCGTCTCGAAGGTGTTGCGCAGCGCGAGGATCAGGCTGTCCGAGAGCGCGTTGCGCTTGGCGCCGCGCGTCAGGCGGACGATGGCCACGTCGTCGCGGATGTCGAGTTGGAGGTCGGGATTGGTCATGATTGCATTCGTGTGTGAGTTGGATTATGGTTATGATAAATAATCAATTCAAGGCACTTGAGACCCCCGATCCCTAGGGACTTACCCGTACTGGAGACAACGACATGGACCACCAGAACCTGATCGCCATCGACATCCACACCCACGCCGAAGTGAGCTGCTGGAACCCGTTCGACAACTACGGCGAGGAATACGACCGCGCCGCCGACAAGTACTTCGGCTCCAGCGGCCGGCCCACCATTGCCGAGAGCGTGGCCTACTACCGTGAACGCAGGATCGGGCTGGTGA
>NZ_JBFTPJ010000834.1:0-2672 GCF_056398445.1 Variovorax sp. 01T439_2 | reverse complement strand
TCGGCATGGCGTTCGCTTGCCGCACCATCGCCTTCGGGCGAAACTCCCGGATTATGTCAAAGGTCAAGCCTTCGCCCCTGCTGCCCGATACGGTCATTGGCGGTTACCGCATCGTTCGCCGGCTTTCCGCAGGCGGTTTTGGYGTTGTCTACCTCGCCATAGACCCCAGCGGACAGCAGGTTGCCATCAAGGAATACCTGCCATCTTCGCTCGCCACGCGCGGGCCGGGCGAGCTGACGCCCGAAGTGGCGCCCGAAAAGCTCTCGCTCTACCGGCTCGGCCTCAAGAGCTTTTTCGAGGAAGGGCGCTCGCTCGCGCAGATTTCGCACGCCTCGGTGGTCAGCGTTCTCAACTTCTTTCGCGAGAACGAAACCGTCTACATGGTCATGAACTACCTGGAGGGCGCCACCCTGCAGGACTTCGTGGTGACCGCGCGCGACCTGAAAAGGCCCAAGGTCTTCCGCGAATCGACCATCCGGTCGCTGTTCGACGAGATCCTGCGCGGCCTTCGCATCGTGCACCAGTACAAGATGCTGCACCTGGACATCAAGCCCGCCAACATCTTCGTCACCGACGACGACCGGGCGGTGCTGATCGACTTCGGCGCCGCGCGCGAGGTGCTCAGCAAGGAGGGCATCTTCATCCGCCCCATGTACACCCCCGGCTTTGCCGCGCCCGAGATGTACCGGCGCGACTCGTCGATGGGTCCCTGGACCGACATCTACGCCATCGGCGCCTGCATCTACGCCTGCATGCAGGGCTATCCGCCCAACGACGCCCCGCGCCGCATCGAGAAAGACCGGCTCAGCCTGTCGCTGTCGCGCCTGCGCGGCGTGTACTCCGACAACCTCATCGAGGTGGTCGAATGGTGCATGTCGCTCGATCCGCTCTCGCGTCCGCAGTCGGTCTTTGCGCTGCAAAAGGAGCTCAGCCGCGAAGGCGAGCGCCGCTACACCAAGCTCACCGTCGGCGAAAAGGTGCGGCTTTCATTCGACAACATCCGCTCCTTCGACAAGAAGGCCCTGCCCAGGGCGGCGGCACCTACCACGCGCCCGGCATGAAATTCTCGGTATTCCAGGTCAGCCGCAAGGGCGGCCGTCTCAAGAACGAAGACCGCATGGGCTACTGCTACACGCGGGAGTCGGGCCTTTTCGTGCTGGCCGACGGCATGGGCGGCCACCCCGAAGGCGAGGTTGCGGCCCAGCTGGCGCTGCAGACCATCGCGGCCCTCTACCAGCGCGAAGCGCGCCCCACCGTCAAGGATGTCAAGGCCTTCCTGGCCGAATCGGCCATGGCGGCGCACCAGCAGATCATGCGCTACGCGAGCCACAAGGCCATGCTCGACACGCCGCGCACCACCGTCGTCGCGGCGCTGCTCCAGGGCACCACGGCCACCTGGATGCACTGCGGCGACTCGCGCCTCTACGTGGTGCGCGACGGCCGCCTGCTGACCCGCACGCGCGACCATTCGCATGCCGAGCGCCCGCGTCCGCATGGCGCGGACATGCCGGTCAACCGCAACCTGCTGCTCACCTGCCTGGGCTCGCCGACCACGCCGCTGTTCGACATTTCGGCCCCGCTGCAGCTGCAGCGCGGCGACCGCATCATGCTGTGCTCCGACGGCGTCTGGGGCGTGCTCGACGACGCCGTCATCGTGCACACGCTGTCCTCCGACAAGCCGGTGTCCGACGCCGCGCCCGACCTGGCCGAAATGGCGCTGCGCAAGGGCGGCGCGCACAGCGACAACGTCACGCTCATCGCCCTCGAATGGGAAATGCCCGATTCGACGGGCGAAGACCGCGGCGTTTCCACCGAGACCATCGACGACGGCGTCTTTGCTTCCACCATCCAGGCCGGCATGCCCGCTGACGGCGAACTCGACGCGCTCGACGACCTCGACGAAGACGCCATCGAGCGTTCGATTGCCGAAATCAACGAAGCCATTCGCCGTTCGGCAGCCAAGAAGACCTGATCGCCCGGCTGCTCCGGCTTGCGGGCCGTCTGCGCTTTTTGTTCCACATACCTCTCACAAAAATGACTGCTTTCACACGAAGCGGCGGCCGTGCCGCCGACCAGCTGCGCCCGGTGCGCATCACCCGCGGTTTCACCATCCACGCCGAGGGTTCGGTGCTCATCGAATTCGGCCAGACGCGCGTGCTGTGCACCGCCTCGGTCGAAGAGCGCGTGCCGCCGCACAAGCGTGGCAGCGGTGAAGGCTGGGTCACGGCCGAATACGGCATGCTGCCGCGCGCCACCCACACGCGCAGCGACCGCGAAGCCGCCCGCGGCAAGCAGAGCGGGCGCACGCAGGAAATCCAGCGCCTCATCGGCCGCTCGATGCGCGCCGTGTTCGACCTGGCTGCGCTGGGCGAGCGCACCATCCACCTCGACTGCGACGTGCTGCAGGCCGATGGCGGCACMCGCACGGCGGCCATCACCGGCGCCTTCGTCGCCGCGCAGGACGCCGTCAACAAGCTGCTGGCCGCCGGCACGATCCCCGCGTCGCCCATCAAGGGCCATGTCGCGGCCATTTCGGTCGGCATCGTCGCCGGTACGCCGCTGCTCGACCTCGAATACACCGAAGACTCCGCCTGCGATACCGACATGAACGTCGTGATGACCGGCGCCGGCCACTTCGTCGAAGTGCAGGGCACTGCCGAGGGTGCGGCCTT
>NZ_JBFTPJ010000833.1:0-2674 GCF_056398445.1 Variovorax sp. 01T439_2 | reverse complement strand
GCACACGCTTGACCAGAACTGCAGGTTCGGTTCCCCGAGCGTGCCAGTCATCAAGAACCGGCAGGAAACGCGTACATCCTCCGGCAACCGAAGGATGGCATCCACGAACAAGTCTTGGCCTTTGCGTTTTTCGAGCGTTCCCGCAAGCACGAAGGTACACCGATCGGCCAGAGGCTTTTGCTGAATATCGCCGCTCCGGTCCGGGATCCCGTTATAGAGCACATCGGCTCGAAAACCGGGGGGCAGATAACTGCGGGCGTACTCGCTGACGCAAAGCAACCGCACGCGCGTTCTGTCGATTCCGGTTTCTGCCTCCAACGTGGCTTCGAGCGTGCGTCCTTCGTGCAACCACCAGACCACATCAAGGTCTTCAATCAGTTCGAGTTGACGGACCACGTTGCGCAGGGCCATCGTATTCACGACGACAACATCGAAGTTCCTTGCAAAACGCTCGAAGAGAGGATGCCGTTCGGCAAGCGACTGGTCCACGATCACAACCACGCCCGCCTGTTCCAATTCCTTTCGCATCGGGCCATCCTCCGGTGCGACCACGACGGGAAAGCCACCACTACGCAACACCGCAACCGCTGCGCACAGGAGCATGCGAGGCGCCCCGGTCAGCGAAAGTTCGTGCGACAGGAACAGCACGTCGGGGCCCGTGTACGTGGCATTTGCATCCACGTGCGATGCAAAAATTCTGTAGTCAAACCGGAAATCTCGATAGAGCACCTTTTTCATCGAATCCGTGAAATTCGGATCCTTGGAAACGTAAGCGCCCCAGCGCTTCAACATGTAGATGTCGGCTTTGTATTTAACGGATTTTGCGCCCCAGGAGTGATTCCCGATGTGATAAAGAACAGCGTACGGCGTGTAGACGCATCGATGTCCCGCCTCTATCAGCTTGTAGCTCAGATCCATGTCCGAATGGCCATCGGGCGTATTGACTGCATCGAAGCCGCCAATACGCCAGAACACTTCGGCCCTCAGCGCACAGCATGCGCCCGACAGGATGGAAACGTTGCGCACGTACTTGTGCATGGAGAGGAACGAATCGTTCGCTTCTCTTGGGATATTGTTGTACGCCGTACCGCAAAGGCCGGGCGTTCCCGAGATCATGCCCGCGTATTGAATCGTCTCATCCTCGTGCAGCAGCTTGGGTGAGACGCCCCCGACACCCGGTACAGAGAGGTACTCGATCAGCTTTTCGATCCAATCGGGCTGGGCGGGAAACACATCGTCGTTGTAGAAAACCACGATCTCGCCGGTGGCCGCTCGCGCCCCTTCGTTGCACTTGTCGGAGAAGTTGTATTTCTTGTCGTACGGCAAAAAGACGATGCCCGGCGAGTTGCGGAACTCGCCTTCGAGTTGCTCCGCCAGCGGACCGTTGCAGACGACGACTACCTCGTAGTTCGGGTAGTCGGTTTTCTCCAGAATCGCATTCAATGCGAGCTTAAGATTTCTGAAGGAATCCGAGGGAATGACGATCGAAACCTTGACGGCCTTTGGCACGGCGACATTGACGTAGTTGGCGTAGGACAGCGGTATCGCTTTCCCCTGAATCCCACGCCGGACTAGCGCATCGTCTAGCGCGGCAATGTTGGACTCGCGTGCAAAATCCTTTCCACCGCTTGCCGCAGAACCCGGAATAGAACGCCAGAGATAGAGTACCCGCTCTACGTGCACGATCTTTTTCGCCACTTCGGCCATTCGCAATGCGAGATCGTAGTCTTGCGAAAAGTCATACGGGCTGCGGAAGCCTCCCAGCGCATCGACCGCATCCTTCTTGTAAACCGTCAGGTGTCCTGTCAACATGGAGTTGAACAGTATCYCCGGCGACCAATCCGGCTTGAATACAAAATGGGAAAGTTGGCGCTCCGACGTATCGTCGATCTTGCATTCGTCGGTGTAGATGAAATCGACACCCGGATTCTTGTTGATGGCATCCACGATCCAGAAGAGCGCATCGCCCGGCAACTCGTCATCGTGATCTAGCAACGCAATGAATTCGCCTTGGGCCATCTCAAGCGCCGCGTTAGACGCTGCGGCAATGCCGCTGTTCTTCTCAAGTACCCGATAGCGGACGCGAGGATCGTTCGTCGCGTAATGCTCCAAAATTTCTCGTTGATCCGCAGTCGGTGAGCAATCATCCACAGCACACAGTTCCCAGTTGTCATAGAACTGCTCCTGCAATGATTCGATGGCACGGCTCAGCCACTGCACCGGCGTTTTATAAACCGGCATGATCACGGAGATCAGAGGCCTTTGCTCGAAGTTCTTGATGGAGCCAAAAATTTCGCGAGGGGCGAGCTCCGCCTGTTGCCTAGCGTAGATCTGGCGAGCAACATCCTCGAATGGATCGCCACCCGAAGCGAGGGAATCCGGCACGGGAGAGGCTTTCGATACCAGATGGCCATTTTCGACGGCACGAATAGACCTGCGTATGCCGCCCAAGCCAGACTCACTCAGCACTTGAATGCCGCGGCGAGCCAGATTCGAGAACCCGCCCGCGCGTTGAGAGAGCACCGGCACCAGCTTGATCGCGCGAGCGACCCGTCCCTTCTGAAGGCCGGCCCATCGAAGAGACTTGGTGACCCGCCAGCTCGTGGAGTTGAATATTTCGTCGACCTGCGCCTGACGATGCTGCAACGCGTTCTCGAGCGCACTCGTGTGTGCA
>NZ_JBFTPJ010000832.1:0-2674 GCF_056398445.1 Variovorax sp. 01T439_2 | reverse complement strand
AAGCTATCAGGCCGCAAAGTCGCCGCGTGGCCCGGTGCGGCTCACGGTGCGCGGCCTGCGCTCGGCGGCATCGCCCGAGGGCCGCCGCGTGCTCGACGGCGTCGAGCTCGAACTGCATGCGGGCGAGATCTACGGCCTGGCCGGTGTCGGCGGCAACGGACAGGGCGAGCTGGCCGGCGCCATCATGGGCCTGCCCGACGCCGGCGGTGCGCTCGAAGGCGAGATCCATCTGAACGGCCACGGCGACCTCAAGGCCATGAGTGCACCAGAGCGCCGCAACGTGGGCATTGCCGCGATCCCGGCCGACCGCTATGGGCTCGCGCTGGCCGGTGGCCTTTCGGTCGCCGAGAACTACGCCATCGGCCGCGTGCACACCGGCCGCTACGGCGCGGCCTGGCATCTGCGGCGCGGCCGCATGCAGGACGACACGCAGCAAGCGGTGCGCRCTTTCGACGTGCAGGGCGTGCGCTCGGTGGCGCAGAAGGCCGCGCTGCTGTCGGGCGGCAACGCGCAGAAGCTGGTGCTCGCGCGCGAGTTCGGCAAGGCGCCCTCGCTGGTGCTCGCGCACAGCCCGAGCCGCGGGCTCGACGTGCGCGCGAGCGCCGAGGTGCATGCGCGCCTGCGCGCCGCGCGCGACGGCGGCGCCGCGGTACTGCTGATCAGCGAGGACCTCGACGAGGTGCTGCAGCTGGCCGACCGCGTGGGCGTGATGGCGCGCGGGCGCATTGCCGGCGAATTCGCGCAGCCGGCCGACCGGCAGGCCATCGGACAGGCGATGGTGGACCATGGTTGACGCCACGCTCGCGGCCATCGCGCAGCCGGCGCAGACCGATCCGGAGGCCGCGCAACGCGCACGGCACCAGCCGCTGGCGCGCCGGCGCTATGCGCTGGAGATCCGCCAGCACATGGGATGGCGGCGGCAGGCGCTGATCCTTGCGGCGGCGCTTTTCGCGGGCCTTGCGATTTCCGCCGCCATCCTGGTGGCGGCCGGCGTTCCCGCCAACGAACTCGCCAACGAGTTCGTGATGCAGACCTTCTTCGACGGCCAGAACTTTCGCGCCGTGCTGTTCCAGGCCGCCCCCATGATCCTCGTGGGCCTGGCTGGCGCGCTGGCGTTTCGCGCGCGCTTCTGGAACCTGGGACTCGAGGGCCAGATGATCTGGGGCGCCATCGGCGCGACGGCCGTCTCGATGTGGCAGCTCGGGCCCGAGCCGCTGCGCCTGCCGCTGATGTTCGCGGCTGCCATCGGCTGCGGGCTGCTCTGGGTGCTGGGGCCGGCGTGGCTGAAGATCAGGCTCGGCGTGAACGAGATCATTTCCACGCTGATGCTCAACTACATGGCGGCCAACTTCCTGCTGCACCTGGTCTATGGCAGTTGGAAGGACCCGAAGGACAACTTCCCCTATTCGCCGCAGTTCCGCGCCTTCGAGCGGCTGCCCGAAATGGGCGCCGGCGTGAGCAGCGCCATCGTGCTCGCGGCCGTGGTGGCGCTCCTTGCGTGGTGGCTGGTGGGCGTGAGCCGCGCCGGGCTGTACCTGCGCTTCGTCGATGCCAATCCGCGCGTGGCGCATGCCAATGGGGTGCCGGTGCGCCGCACCATCTACGGCGCCGTGCTGCTGTCGGGCGCGATGGCCGGGCTCGCGGGCCTGGCGGTGGCCTCCGGGCAGGAAGGGCGGCTCACGCAGGCCTTCTACCAGGGGTACGGCTTCTCGGGCATCCTGATTGCCTTTCTTGCGCGCAACAACCCGCTCGCGGCCACGGTGGTGGCGCTGCTGGTGGCGGCCCTGTTCGTCACCGGCCGCAGCCTGCAGGTGTTCTACCAGGTGCCGTTCTCGATGGTGCAGCTGATCCAGGCCATCATCGTGGTGTGCGTGGCGTCGAGCGATTTCTTCATTCGCCATCGGTTGCGCCGCGTGGGTGCGGAGGCGGTGCAATGAGCGGAAGCATCGTTCTCAACTGGCTCGCGAGCACGCCCGACTTCGCGGTGCCCTATGCGCTCGCGGCGCTGGGCCTGATCATCAGCGAGCGCGCGGGCGTGCTGTCGCTCGGTGCCGAAGGGCTGATGCTCGTGGGCGCGCTCGCGGGCATTGGCGCGCAGATCGCCATGGGACAGCCGGCCGTGTCGCTGGTGCTGGCGATGCTCGCGGCCAGCGCGGTGTCGCTGCTGTTCGCGGTGATGGTGATCTGGCTGCGCGTGAACCAGGTGATCGCGGGGCTCGCGCTGGTGTTCTTCTGCCAGGGCCTCACGGCGCTGGTCGGCTCGCTCGCCGAATGGACCAACCATGCCACCGAAGGCATCGGCGCGATGGCGCTGTGGCCGCTGTCGCTCCTGCCCGGCGCCGGCCGGCTGTTCGAGCAGAACGCGATGGTCTGGCTCACGCTGCCGATCTTCCTTGCCGTGGCGTGGTTTCTCTCGCGCACCTCGGCCGGGCTGCGGCTGCGCGCGGTGGGCGAGAACCCGCAGGCGGCCGATGCGGCCGGCATCCGCGTCACCGTGTGGCGGCTGGCCGCGGTGCTCGCGGGCTCGGCGCTGGTGGGCCTGGCGGGCGCGTACATCTCGGTGGTCAGCACCAAGCTGTGGATCGCGGGCATGACCGGCGGGCGCGGCTGGATCGCGGTGGGGCTGGTGATCTTCGCGCGCTGGTCGCCGTGGAAGGCGCTCGTGGGCGCGCTG
>NZ_JBFTPJ010000831.1:0-2674 GCF_056398445.1 Variovorax sp. 01T439_2 | reverse complement strand
GTTCCTACCTGCTCACGCGCTGCACGCTGATGGCGCCGCTCTCCAGGAAGTACACCGACCGGTCGTGCGTGCCCTGCTCGATGAGAACGTCCCCCACGCCGGTGTCGATGGGCTGCAGGTAGCCCGCCAGCGTTTCCCACTGCTGTACGTTGAGCGTCAACGCGAAGGCGTCGCTGCTGCTGTTGTTGTCCGCGATTGCGCGGCTCAGGTTCTGGATGGACATGCTTTTCTCAACCCCCGCATCTGTGCCGGAGTATCCGCGAAGGGCGCGGTTTTCGGCTACAACTCTTTACGTTTTTCGGGCGAGCTGTCGCTATTTGCCGATACAGAAGCGAGAAAAGATGACGCCCAGCAGGTCGTCGGCGCCGAATTCGCCGGTGATTTCGTTCAGTGCGTTCTGTGCAAGGCGAAGCTCCTCGGCCAGCAGGTCGAGCAGCTGCGCCTGCGCCGCCAGATGGCTCGCGGCCAGCGCCAGGTGCGTTTCCACCTGGCCCAGCGCCTGCACATGACGCGCCCGCGCCAGGTAGACGCCCTCGGGCACGGCCTGCCAGCCGGCCATGGCCAGCAGCTGTTCGCGCAGCGCCTCGATGCCGAGGCCGGTCTTGGCGGACAGGGCGATGCCTTGTTGGGCCGCACCCGCCGTCTCCGGCATTGGCGCGGCGTCCTGCTTGTTCCAGACATCGAGCACCGGCACGCTCGCGGGCAGCTTGTGTTGCAGCACGCGCAGGATCTCGGCGTCGGCGGCGGCGTACTCGGGCTGGCCGGCACGCGTCAGGTCGTGCAGGAACAGCACGGCATCGGCGCCCTCGATCTGGCCCCAGGCGCGGGCCACGCCGATCTGTTCGACCTCGTCGCTGCTTTCGCGCAGGCCGGCCGTGTCCACCACGTGCAGCGGCACGCCGTGGATCTGGATGGTCTCGGACACCACGTCGCGCGTCGTGCCCGCCACCGCGCTCACGATGGCCAGCTCGGCGCCGGCCAGCGCATTGAGCAGCGAACTCTTGCCCGCATTGGGCTGGCCCGCAATGACCACCTTGATGCCTTCGCGCAGCAGCGCACCTTGTTTGGCGCGCTGCTGAACTGCCGCCAGCTGCGCCTGCAGCTTCGCCAGCTGCCCCGTCGCATCGGCCTTCTGGAGAAAGTCGATTTCCTCTTCCGGAAAGTCGAGCGTCGCCTCCACCAGCATGCGCAGGTGGATCAGCGCATCGCGCAGCGCGTGGATCTCGCGCGAAAAGGCACCCGACAGCGAACGCCCGGCGCTGCGCGCGGCCGCCTCGGTGCTGGCGTCGATCAGGTCGGCAATGGCTTCGGCCTGGGCGAGGTCGATCTTGCCGTTGAGAAAGGCGCGCTGGCTGAACTCGCCCGGCTCGGCCACGCGCAGGCCAGGCAGGCGCGGCCGGCCGGTGACGGGATCGGCCTCGGCGGCGGCTTCGAGGCAGCGCGCCAGCAGCAGCTGCAGCACGACCGTTCCGCCATGGGCCTGCAGTTCGAGCACGTCTTCGCCCGTGAACGAATGGGGCGAGGGAAAGTGGATGGCCAGGCCGTGGTCGACCGGCTCGCCGGCCGCATCGCGAAAGGGAAGGTAGGTGGCTTCGCGCGGCTTCAGCGGCCGGCCGCAGAGCGCGTCGACCAGCGGCGCGAGCCGGGCGCCAGACACCCGCACGATGCCGACCGCCCCGCGCCCCGAGGCGGTGGCGATGGCGACGATGGGATCGGTGGTGCGGGCGAGCATGGTGCGGATTCTTTCAGCAAAAAGGGCCGCTGACGCGGCCCTTCGGGGATGGTTCGGAGCGCGGGCGGGCTACTTGGTGCCCAGCACGCCCAGCCGCTTGTTGATGAACCACTGCTGCGCGATCGACAGCACGTTGTTGGTGATCCAGTACAGCACCAGGCCGGCCGGGAAGAAGATGAACATCACGCTGAACGCGAGCGGCATGATCCACATCAGCTTGGCCTGCATCGGATCGGGCGGCGTCGGGTTGAGCCAGGTCTGGAACAGCGAGGTGAGCGTCATCACGACCGGCAGGATGTACCAGGGGTCCGGTGCCGACAGGTCGGTGATCCAGCCGATCCACGGCGCGTGGCGCATTTCGACCGACGACAGCAGCACCCAATAGAGCGCGATGAACACCGGAATCTGGATCACGATCGGGAAGCAGCCGCCCATCGGATTGACCTTCTCGGTCTTGTAGATCCGCATCATTTCCTGCTGCATTTCCTGCGGCTTGTCCTTCAGCCGCTCGCGCATTTCCATGATCTTGGGGTTGATGGCCTTCATCTTGGCCATGCTTGCGTAGGCCTTGGCATTGAGCCAGTAGAAGGCCGCCTTCAGCAGCACCACCAGCGCCACGATGGCCCAGCCCCAGTTGCCCAGGATGCCGTGCAGCTGCGTGAGCAGCCAGTACAGCGGCTTGGAGATGATCGCGAAGATGCCGTAGTCCTTGACCAGGTCCAGGCCAGGGGCGATGGCTTCGAGCTTCTTTTCTTCCTCGGGGCCGGCGAACAGCGCGCTGTTCACGACCTGCGTGGCGCCCGGAGCGATCTTCGGCAGCGTCGCCACCATGGCGACGGTGTAGAGGTTGTCGCCCAGGTCCTTCACGCGGAACTCGCGGCGCAGCTGTTCGCTGGCCGGGTCGCCCTTGAGCAGCCAGGCCGACGCGAAGTAATGCTGCAC
>NZ_JBFTPJ010000830.1:0-2678 GCF_056398445.1 Variovorax sp. 01T439_2 | reverse complement strand
GGCCCGCCGGCTCCGACGCGAAGCTGCAGCCGTGCGCCATGGCGAGCTTCACCGCGCGGCCGCGCGCGCCGTCGAGCCGGATGCGCACGCGGTCGGCATGCCGCCGCAGCTGGCCCTGGTCGATGCACCACGACAGCGCCCGCTCGAACAGCGTGGGCGTGGTGAGCGTGGCCAGCAGCTTGGTTTCGAGCAGCCGCTCCTTCAGTTCGGGCGAGGCGGCCAGGAAGCCGATGCGCCAGTTGGGCGCCAGGATCTTGGCGAAGCCGCTGACGTAGATGGTGCGCTGCAGCCCGTCGAGCGCGCTGAGCCGCGTGGCGTGCTCGGGCGCGAGGTGGCTGTAGGTGTCGTCCTCGACGATGTGGAAGTCGTGTTCGTTGGCCAGCTTGAGCACGCGGTGCGCGCTGCCGGGCGTGAGGCTGTAGCCGGTCGGGTTGTGCAGCACGCTCACGCTCACGAAGAGCTTGGGGCTGTGCAGCTGGCAGTACTGCGCCATCACCTCCAGGTCGGGCCCGTCGGCGCGGCGCGGCACCGGCAGGATGCGCATGCCCAGCGCCTCGAGCCGCGCGAATTCGAGCGCCCAGCCGGGCTCCTCGACCATCACCGGATCGCCCGCGCGCAGCAGCGTGCGGCTCACGATGTCCAGCGCATGCGTGGCGCCCACCGTGGTCACGATCTGGTCGGGCGCGGCGGGCACGTTGATGCCCACCAGCTTGTTCGAGAGGCTGCGGCGCAGCGCGGCGTCGCCCGAGGGTTCGCCGTACTGGAGCGACAGCTCCTGCAGCGCGGCTGTACTGGTCATGCGGCGCACCGCCGTCGGCATGAAGGCGGAAGCCATCCAGTCGGGCGGAAACACGCCCATGCCCGGCTGCGGCTTGTCGCTGGGCCGATGGAACATGCTGCGGATGAGCGAGCTGGCATCGGCCGGCACGCGCGAGGCCATCATCTGGACGACCATGGGCGCCGCGTTGGGGGGGCGCCCCTCCTGCGCCGGCGCCGAGTCGCGCACGTAGAAGCCGCGCTGGCGGCGCGCCTCGACCAGGCCCTGCGCCAGCAGCTGGTCGTAGGCCGCCACCACCGTGTAGGGGCTCACGCCCTGCTGGCGCGCGCATTCGCGCACCGAGGGCAGGCGCGCGCCGGGCGGCAGCAGCCGGGTGCGGATGCGTTCGGCCAGCCGGTCGGCCAATTGCCCCGTGAGCGACTGGGTGGAGGTTCGTGTCAGCATCTGGGGCTTGGCTTCTGTGTCGAAAGAAAGACCAATACAGTTTCCGAATATGTTCGATCAACTGTATCGGAACTGTAATGGTGTGAAAGTTTAGAGTGTATGCAATGAACTGGCAAGAATTCACCGCGCTGCTGGTGCTGGCCACGGCGATGAGTTTCTCGCCCGGTCCCAACACCACGCTTTCCACCGCCCTGGCGGCCAACGGCGGCCTGCCGCGCGCCATGCGCTTCGTGGTGGCCGTGCCGGTCGGCTGGACGCTGCTGCTGGTGCTGTGCGCGGCCGGCATCGGCGCGCTGGTGGTGGCGGTGCCTTCGCTGCGCCTGGGCATCAAGGCGCTGGGCGTGGGCTACCTCTTGTGGCTGGCCTACAAGCTGAGCGGCAGCGGCAGCGGCACGCTCGGCCGCGCCGATGGCGCCAGCCTCGACGTCGGCTTCGGCCAGGGCGTGATGCTGCAGTTCGTCAACATCAAGGCCTGGCTGCTCGCGCTCACGCTGGTGGCCGGCTGGATCGCGGGCCAGCCCGATGCGCTCGGGCGCTTCGCCATCGTCGCGCCGGTGATGCTGGTCTACGCCTTCATCAGCAACTTCACCTATGCATTGGCGGGAGCGCTGCTGCGCGAATGGCTCTCCAAGGGCAAGCGCCTGCTGTGGTTCAACCGCGCGATGGGGCTGGTGCTGGTGCTCACGGCCTGGTGGATGCTGGGCGTATGAGCAACCGCCTCCCTATCAAGGACGAAACGCTGGGCATGTGGCTCGGCGTGATCGGCGTGGCGCTGTTTGCCATCACCTTGCCGATGACGCGGCTGGCCACCGGCACGCAGGGCGCGCCGCAGCTGTCGCCGTGGTTCGTCACGCTCGGGCGCGCCGCGCTCGCGGGCATTCTCTCGACGGTCTTCCTGCTCGCCACGCGCTCGCCGCGGCCCGCGGCGCACCAGTGGAAGCCGCTTGGCATGGCGGTGCTCGGCAACGTGATCGGCTATCCGCTGCTGCTGGGCTACGCCTTGCGCGTGGTCACGGCCAGCCACGCGGCGGTGGTGACGGCGCTGCTGCCGCTCGTGACCGCGGCAGTCGCGGCCTGGGTGCTGCACCAGCGCGCGCGGCTCGGCTTCTGGCTCTGCGCCATTGCGGGCAGCCTGCTGGTGGTGCTGTTCTCAGTGCTGCGCGCAAGCCAGGGCGGCCACGGCTTCGGCTTCGAATGGGCCGACCTGCTGCTGGTCGGCGCGGTGGTCGCGGCTTCGTTCGGCTACATCTACGGCGCGCAGGTCACGCCGTCGCTCGGCGCCGAGCGGGTGATCTGCTGGGTCTGCGTGATGGCGCTGCCCGTGACGCTGCCCGCCACGCTGGCCCTGTGGCCCGCGGAGCCCATCGCCACCTCGGCCTGGCTGGGCTTCGTCTATGTCGGCGTGTTCTCGATGTGGATCGGCTTCTTCGCCTGGTACCGCGGCCTGGCCTTGGGC
>NZ_JBFTPJ010000829.1:0-2682 GCF_056398445.1 Variovorax sp. 01T439_2 | reverse complement strand
GCCTCAAGGACCGCACCTGGCCCGATGCCGTGCTGACCAAGGCCCCGATCTGGCTGTCGACCGACCTGCGCGATGGCAACCAGGCGCTGGTCGAGCCGATGGACATCGCGCGCAAGATGCGCATGTTTGAGACGCTCGTGGCCATCGGCTTCAAGGAAATCGAAGTCGGCTTTCCCTCTGCCTCGCAGATCGAATTCGACTTCGTGCGCAAGCTCATCGAGGAAGACCGCATTCCCGACGACGTGACGATCCAGGTGCTCACGCAGGCGCGCGACCACCTCATTGCGCGCACCTTCGAATCGCTGCAGGGCGCGCCGCGTGCCATCGTTCATCTCTACAACGCGGTGGCGCCCGTGATGCGCCGCGTGGTGCTCGGCATGGACGAAGACCAGATCGTCGAGCTTGCGAGCAGCCATGCGCGCATGTTCAACGAATTCGCCGCGAAGCAGCCGAACACGAGGTGGACCTTCCAGTATTCGCCCGAAATGTTCTCGGGCACGGATGTGGTGTTCTCCAAGCGCGTGGTCGACGCGGTGACGGAAGTCTGGGCGCCGACGCCCGAGCGCAAGTGCATCGTCAACCTGCCCACCACGGTCGAGCATTCCACGCCGAACATCTTTGCCGACATGATCGAGTGGATGCACCGCAACCTCGCGCGCCGCGATTCGATCGTGCTGTGCGTGCATCCGCACAACGACCGCGGCACCGGCACGGCGGCCGGCGAACTGGCTCTGATGGCGGGGGCTGAGCGCATCGAGGGCTGCCTGTTCGGCAATGGCGAGCGCACCGGCAATCTCGACCTCGTGAACGTCGCGCTCAACCTCTACACCCAGGGCGTTTCGCCCGAGCTCGATTTCTCGAACATCGACGAGATCCGCGCGACGGTCGAGCATTGCAACCAGATCCCGGTGCATCCGCGCCATCCGTATGTGGGCGATCTCGTCTACACCTCGTTCTCGGGTTCGCACCAGGACGCGATCAAGAAGGCCTTCGCGGCGCGCAAGGACGGCGACATCTGGGACATGCCCTACCTGCCGATCGATCCGAAGGACGTGGGCCGCAGCTACGAGGCCGTGATCCGCGTGAACAGCCAGTCGGGCAAGGGCGGCATGGCCTACCTGCTCGAGAGCGAATACGGCCTCGAGATGCCGCGCCGCCTGCAGATGGAATTCATGCAGACCGTGCAGCGCGTGATGGACGTGGCCGGCAAGGAACTCACTGCCGCCGACCTCTGGGAACTGTTCGTGCGCGAATACGGCCTCGAGGCCGCGCATTCTTTGCAGCACCGCGTGATCGAGGAAGAAGGCGAGGGCGCCAGCGCCTCGGTGGTGCTGCGCGGCGACCTGCCCTGGGACGGCGAGATCCGCGCCATCGAAGGCCGCGGCAACGGGCCGATCGACGCCTTCACCCAGGCGCTGAGCAAGGCCACGGGCCATACCGTGCGCGTGATGGACTACCACCAGCACGCCATCGGCGCGGGTGCCGATGCCAAGTCGGTGGCGTACCTCGAGCTGCGCGTGGACGAGGCGCAGACGCTGTTTGGCGTGGGCATCGACGCGAACGTGATCTCCGCTTCGCTGAAGGCCATTGTCTCGGGCGTGCAGCGCGCGCGGACCCGCGGCGCGCACAGCGCACAATCGGTGGTTGAGCTCGCCTGACGCCGTCCCCCGCCGTATGCGCAAGGTGCGAAATGATCAAGAGGAACCAAGGAGATCCACGATGACCGACCAACTCATTATTTTCGACACCACCTTGCGCGACGGCGAGCAGTCGCCCGGCGCCTCGATGACGCGCGACGAGAAGATGCGCATCGCCAAGCAACTCGAACGGCTCAAGGTCGACGTCATCGAAGCGGGCTTTCCAGCCAGTTCGAACGGCGACTTCGAGGCCGTCAAGGCGATCGCCGACATCATCAAGGAATCGACCGTGTGCGGCCTGTCGCGCGCCAACGACCGCGACATCTCGCGCGCCGCCGAGGCGCTCAAGGGCGCGGCGCGCGGGCGCATCCACACCTTCATCGCGACTTCGCCGCTGCACATGGAAAAGAAGCTGCGCATGTCGCCCGACGAAGTGCACGAGCAGGCGAAGCTTGCCGTGCGCTTTGCGCGCAACCTGGTGTCCGACGTGGAGTTCAGCCCCGAGGACGGCTACCGCAGCGATCCCGACTTTCTCTGCCGCGTGCTGGAGACCGTGATCAACGAGGGCGCCACCACCATCAACGTGCCCGACACCGTGGGCTACGCCATTCCCGAGCTCTACGGCAACTTCATCAAGATGCTGCGCGAGCGCGTTCCCAACAGCGACAAGGCGATCTGGTCGGTGCATTGCCACAACGACCTTGGCATGGCCGTGGCCAACTCGCTGGCGGGCGTGAAGATCGGCGGCGCGCGCCAGGTGGAGTGCACGATCAACGGCCTGGGCGAGCGTGCGGGCAACTGCTCGCTCGAAGAGGTGGTGATGGCGGTCAAGACGCGCAGGGACTACTTCGGCCTGGACCTCAACATCGACACCACGCACATCGTGGCTGCCAGCCGCATGGTGAGCCAGACCACTGGCTTCGTGGTGCAGCCCAACAAGGCCGTGGTGGGCGCCAACGCCTTCGCGCACGCCTCGGGCATTCACCAGGACGGCGTGCTCAAGGCCCGCGACACCTACGAGATCATGCGGGCCGAGGACGTGGGC
>NZ_JBFTPJ010000828.1:0-2683 GCF_056398445.1 Variovorax sp. 01T439_2 | reverse complement strand
GCGCCAGGGCCGCGCCGACCTCCGGTCCGCTGCCATTCACGAGGTTGAACACACCGGGCGGAATGCCGGCGTCTTGCATCACTTCGGCAAAGAGCAGGGCGCTCAGGGGCGACAGCTCGCTGGGTTTCAGGACGACCGTGCATCCGGCTGCGAGGGCGGCGCCGACCTTGGCGGTGATCTGGTAGAGCGGCCAGTTCCAGGGGGTGATGAGGCCGCACACGCCGATGGCCTCGCGCACGATGGCCRTCTCCCCGCGATGGGTGACAAACGCATAGCCGCGCGCATTGTCGCGGGCCACGCGGATGTGCTCCGCGGCAGACGGCACCTGCGTGCGGCGCGCGAAGTCGATGGCCGCGCCCATCTCCAGCGAGATCGCCTGGGCGAACAGTTCTGCGCGCTCGAGGACCAGCGCGTGGATGCGGTCGAGGAGCAAGGCCCTGCTCTGGGCCGGACTCGCGGACCAGGCCGCGAATGCGCGCCGCGCTGCGGCCACGGCTGCGGCGGCATCCCCGGCACTGCCCAGCGCGATCTCCGCGACCGGCTCCTCGGTCGACGGGTCGACGACGCTGGCGCGAGTCTGCGTTTCGGGCAGGACCCACTCGCCGCCGACAAACATGCGGTCCAGGCGGCCAGCGCGCCCCAGGTGGTCGACGATCGATGAGTTCATGGATGGGGCCTTCTTTGCATGCCCAAAATCTTAGGCCGCGCGCCCCTCGCGCCGGTGCTTCAATGGGGGTCCTGCACAAAGCAGGCTGCCGTTGTGCGAGCCGCGACAGCAGATCCTGCCGTCGTGCAGTGTCAGCGGCTTTCACGCCGCCTGCTCCTATTGCGATCTTCGGTCCGCAATGGCCTCGGTCCAGCCGGCCACGTCTTCGGCCGTCATGGTGCTGGCGGCGGTGAGGCGGCCGTCCACGTAGCCCAATTGCTCGACGTCGTGAAGGTACTGCTCGCGCGACAGGAGGGTGCCGGCGCACACGTGCTCGTTCGGCGCCGGCGGCTCTCGCACCTCTTCGGCCAGCCGCGCCGTCAGCCGCTCCATCACCCAGCCGGGAATGCGCTGCCGCTCGCCGGGGTAGATGTAGCCGAACAAGGTCAGGTGGGCCAGCAGCACCCGCCAGTGCGGGCCAAAGCGCTCGAGCAGGCCGGGCCAGTCCAGCCGCTCGGCGGTGGCCTGCAGCAGGTGGGCGATGTCGCCGCCGTCGTAGCGCTCGCGCTCCATGATGAAGGCCTTGGACAGCAGGCTGTCCTCCACGTTGGCAACGAGCACCGGCACGCCCAGGACTGCGGCGCGGCTGTTGCCGCGGAACCAGCGCTCGTCCACCGGCATGAGGCCGTTGCCCGAGTTGAAGATCAGGTCGATGAACTCCGGCCCGTCGTGCACCTTGGCGAGCCAGTGCGGATGGCTCATCTCGGTGCGCCAGCCGTGCTGCTGCATCAGTTGCGCGATGCGTTCGTAGTCCGCGCGGCGGATGAACAGGTCCAGGTCCTTGGTCGAGCGGCGGATGCCTGTGTGGCAGGCATGCGCGAAGGCGCCGCCGACCAGGAAGGGAATGTCCGCACCGTTCAGCGCGCGCAGCGTCTGCCGGTAGAAGTCGGCCACGCGGGGCTCGACTTCTTCTGCTTCTTCCAGCGAAAGCGCAAGACCGGCCGTGGGCTCCATTCAGGCAATGTAGAGCCGGCCCGCAGGCGGGCTCGGAGCAAACGGCCCCATCGGTCGTCGGCAGGCGCCTACAGCCGCCGCAGGATGAGGCCGATCACGGCCGGCGGCATCCGGGCGCAGGCTTGCTGCAATGCCCAATCCGAAATCTTCCTCCCATGTCCGGTTCGCCGCAGTGGGCGACATCCATGTCCACAAGGACGCGGCGGGCACGCTGCGCAGCTTCTTCGCGCAGGCCGCCGACGAGGCCGACGCGCTGCTGCTGTGCGGCGATCTCACCGACTACGGCACGGCCGAGGAAGCCAAGGTGCTGGCCGAGGAACTCGGTGCCGTCCCGATCCCCATCGTCGCCGTCCTGGGCAACCACGACTTCGAATCCGGCACGCCCGAACGGGTGACCGAGGCGCTCACGCATRCCGGCGTTTGCGTGCTCGATGGCGCGGCCTGCGAGATCGAAGGCGTGGGCATTGCCGGTACCAAGGGCTTTGCCGGCGGCTTCGGACGCGGTTCGCTGGGGGCCTGGGGCGAACCGGCGATCAAGCTGTTCGTGCAGGAGGCGCTCAACGAGGCGATGAAGCTGGAGTCGGCGCTGGCCAAGCTGCGCACCCGGCGCCGCATTGCGCTGCTGCACTACGCGCCGATCGCCGGCACGGTGCAGGGCGAGCCGGTGGAGATATTTCCATTCCTGGGCAGCAGCCGCCTGGAAGAGCCGCTGCTGCGCTATCCGATGGATGCGGTGTTCCACGGCCATGCGCACCGCGGCACGCTCGAGGGGCGAACCATCAGCGGCGTGCCGGTCTACAACGTCGCCAAGCCCCTGCTGCAGCGCAGCCGGCCCGACGCGCCGCCTTTCTTCCTGTACGAGCTGCCGCGCGAGCCGGCCACGGAAGAGGAACCGGCGGCGACATAGGCCGGGCGCGTTCATGAAACATCCCGAAACCGCGGCAGGCGACAGCATGTAGAACCTGTCCTGCACGAGCCATGGCATCCGGCTGGCATGGCGGCGTTGCTGCGCGGTGAAACTTC
>NZ_JBFTPJ010000827.1:0-2684 GCF_056398445.1 Variovorax sp. 01T439_2 | reverse complement strand
GCGATGCGGCCTTCGGCGACGCTGGGCTTGCCCGGCTCGGGCTCCACCGGCAGCACCAGCTTGGCGTCGAGGATGTCGAGCGCGCGGCCGCGGAACACCGCCAACGCGCGGTGCGACGGCACGCGGCCGATCGGCTCGTCGTAGTCGAAGTAGTCGCGGAACTTGGCGACGTCGGCGTTGTTCTCGTCCTTGCCGGCCATCAGCGTGGACTTGAGCAGGCCTTCGTTCCAGAGCCATTCGCGCAGGCTCTGCACCAGCGCTGCATCCTCGGCCCAGCGTTCGGAAAGGATGTCGCGCACGCCGTCGAGCACGGCGGGAACGGTCGAGAAATCAGGGCCCGGCTTGCCATCGTCGAGCGTGGTGGCGGGCTGCAGGAAGGCCTTGGCTTCCACGGCGGGGTCGAGCGTGGGGTCGGCCAGCAGCTTGTCGGCGAGCGGCTCGATGCCGAACTCGCGCGCGATCTGGCCCTTGGTGCGGCGCTTCTGCTTGAACGGCAGGTACAGGTCCTCGAGCTCCTGCTTGGTCGGCGCGAATTCGATGGCGGCGCGCAGTTCGGGCGTGAGCTTGCCCTGCTCGTCGATGCTCTTCAACACCGCGGCGCGGCGGTCTTCGAGCTCGCGCAGGTACGAAAGGCGCGCCTCGAGCTCGCGCAATTGAATGTCGTCGAGCCCATCGGTCACTTCCTTGCGGTAGCGGGCAATGAACGGAACCGTGGCACCGCCATCGAGCAGTTCGATGGCCGCCTTCACCTGGTGCTCGCCTACCTTGATCTCGGCGGCGAGCTGGCGAATGATTTTTTGCATGTCGGAGGGGATCCCTGGAACTGGCGACGCCGTTCGGACGCCTTGCGGATAAAGCGCGGAAGTTTGCCATAGGGTGCGGCCGCTCCACGCGCTCCGGCGCCCGCGCAAATGCAGGCGCTAGTGGTAAACCACTATGGGCCTAATTGGTATGCCACGCAAAATGTGGTCTAACCACTTTGATCCGCCATGGCCCTCAAGCTCATTCACCCGTCCTCCGAAGCGATGTCGAAAATCGGCCAACCTCCAATGGAGAAGCCGTACCAGCGCCTGGCTGCCAATATCCATGAATTGGTCAAACAGGGTGAGTTTCTGGTCGGYCAGCGGCTGCCCTCCGAACGGGCGCTGGCGGAGCGCTTCGACGTGAGCCGCACCTCGGTGCGCGAGGCCATCATTGCGCTGGAGCTGCAGGGCGTGGTCGAGGTGCGCGGTGGCTCGGGCATCTACATCTGCCAGCCGCAGGACGCGCCCACGCGGCTGCCGGTGGTGCAGGAAACCGGTGCCGGCCCCTTCGAGCTGCTGCGCGCGCGCTGCCTGATCGAGTCCGAGATCGCCTCGCTGGCGGCCACCACGCGCAAGGACGCCGACCTCGACAAGATGTTCGGCGCGCTCGCCACCATGCGCGAGCAGATGCACGACAAGGAAGCCAACGAGGCGGCCGACCGCATGTACCACCTGCACATTGCCGAATCCACCGGCAACAGCGTGCTGCTGCAGACGGTGACGAATCTCTGGGACCAGGCCAAGGGCCCGATCTGGACGCAGATCGAGCAGCACTTCCATTCGCCCGCACTGCGCCTCCAGTCGCAAGACGACCACCAGCGCATCTTTGCCGCGATCGTCTCGGGCGATGCCGAGGCCGCGCGGCTGGCCATGCGGGCGCACCTGGAACGCGTGATCGGCGAGTTCGCCCAGAGCTGGCGCTAGGCACCTGCCCCGCGCGCGGCGGCCCCGGCGCGCCTGACCCTTTCAAAAAAAGACGGAGACACGAACCATGAAGCCCAAACTCGCCCGCGGCCTGGCCGCACTGCTGCTCGCCGGCAGCTTCGGCGCCGTCCAGGCGCAGGAACCGCCCGCGCCCGGCGCGAGCCCGCGCATCGACGCCATCCGCAAGGCCGGCGAACTGCGCGTCGGCGTGCTGCAGAACGCGCCTTGGCTGATCGAGAACACCACCGGCAACGGCGAGCCCTGGAGCGGCCCGGCCTGGCTGCTGGCCAAGGAGTACGCCCGCCTGCTCGGCGTCAAGCTCAGCACGGTGCCGGTGTCGCACGAGACCAAGGTGCCGGTGCTGGCATCGAACCAGGTCGACATGACGATCAGCCCGCTGGGCGAAACGCCCGAGCGCTTGAAGGTGGTCGATTTCGTCGTCTATTCCGCCACCAGCGTGTGCATGTTCGGCCGTGCCGACAACGCCAAGCTGGCCAAGGCCGCATCAGTGGACGACCTCAACCGGCCCGAGGTGACGATCGCCTACTTCACCGGCGGCGCCGAGGAAGGCTGGGTCAAGGAACGCTTTCCCAAGGCCAGGCTGCGCGCCGTGGCCAGCTCCGGCGCCACCGCGCCGGTGGAAGAAATCATGGCGCGCCGCGCCGATGCGGCACCGATCAACCGCGTGCCGTGGGTCGGGCTGCAGCACAAGGTCAAGGGCCTCGCGGTGCTGCCGAAGGAAAACAACTGCCAGAGCAGCACCGAAAAAGCCTCGCCGGTCGGCCTGGCCGTCGACAAGAACCAGCCCGCCTACCTCGAATGGCTGCGGCAGGTCGCCAAGGCCCGCAAGGCGCAGCTCGACGCCGACGAGGCCCGCGTGATCGGCGCACTGAAATAAGCAAGCAAGTCACACATCAAGCCAACAGAAAACCGGAGACCTTCATGCCACACATCCCC
>NZ_JBFTPJ010000826.1:0-2691 GCF_056398445.1 Variovorax sp. 01T439_2 | reverse complement strand
GATGATGAGCTTGCCCGCAACCACGGCCAGCGCGCGGCGCAGCACCGTGCTTTCGGGGCGGCAGTCTCTTTCGTTGTTGTGGTCTTCTTCGGTCAAGAGAGATCCTGTGTCATCAAGGCAAGGAGAAACATCGCGCTCTGGCAGGCGACCACGATGGCATGCCGCTGCATGAGCTGGCGGGTGCCCTGCACGCGGTCGTCGAGCGGGCGAACGGCCTTCGACGCCTCTGCGCTGCGCAACCCGAGCCGGTCGAGCGCGGTGTCGAGCGCGTCCAGCGATGCGATGGCGCCGCGCGCCAGGTCGGCGAACAGCACCTGGTCCAAGCGCAGCCTGAACGCGAAATAGCGCTCGAGCGCACCCAGCAGCAGCACCGCGCCAAACCCCATGGCGGCCGTGCTCGACAGCGAGCGCAGCGTGAGCGCGAGCACCAGCGCCCCGATGCATGTGAGCGCAAAGCCCCATACCGCCAGCACCGCCGCGGCGCGCARCAGCGCGGCCAGCGAGGCGCAGGTGGCGCATTCGTCGTCAGTCATGGGGTGGTGCTCCCGAAGCGGCGGTGCCCAATGGCGCAAGCGACATCCGCCACGCCGGCCGCAGCACGATCTGCGGACGCGCAAGGCGCACGGCGTCCTCGGCCTGCGCCAGTCCGCCCATCGCGCCATAGCGGCCCAGCCAGGCGATCACGGCGGCGGCGCTACGCGAAAAGCCCAGCGCGCAGCACACCCAAACGGCGGCGCCGTCGGCATTGCGGCGCTGCCCTTCGATGACCGCGGCCGCGCGCTGCAGGCGCACGGTCGGCGGCACGGTCAGGTCGAGCATCGGCACGCAGCGCGCATGCGGCACGCCGGCCGGCATCTGCAGCTCGGCGCACAGGCTCACCAGCCGGGGCCGGCCGGCGGCGATCCATTCGGCGCGCGTGGGCCGTCGCCCGAGCAGCAGGCCCGGCACCACTTCGACGAAAGCCGGCAGCTTGCGCGTCCAGAGCCATGCGTTGACGGCCGCACCCAGGCGATAGGGCGCGAACAGCCAGCGCGCCGCCCAGCCCATGCGGCCCCGGCCGTCCATCTGGAAGCCGCGGGCACCGAAGCCGACGTAGTTGAGCGCCACCAGCGCCAGCGAGGCCGAAGGCCAGGCGAGCCACAGCGCAACGCCGCCCAGCTGCACGGCCACGGCGAGGAACAGTGCCGCACCCACGGCGTAGAAACCCGCGAGCTTCCAGCGCTGCGCATCGCGCGTGCAGCGCCAGGCGCGCGGCATCGAAACCGTGCGCTCCAGCGGCCACAGCCACACGCAGAACAGCCCGAGCAGCGCGCCGGTCGGGATGTCGATGAAATGGTGCTGCCAGGTCGTGAGYACCGAGGCGCAGATCGCGAACGCCCACACATGCAGCACCAGCCTGGCCCATGCGGCGCGCAGGAACTGCCGATACCAGTCCCACAGGATCACCGCCAGCGCGATGTGCAGCGACGGCGCCTGGTTGTAGGGCTGGTCGAAGCCGCGCAGCGCGTTGAACAGGAAGGCCGGCGCGCCCTCGACCGCCGGCTGGCCGAAGCTGAAATGCAGCGGCCAGATCACGAAGCAGGTGCAGGCGATGAGCGTTGCGCTCACCAGCCGCAGCGCGTGCCGGTCGAGCGTGTGCCTGCTGCGCGCGAGAAAGAGCGAGAGCGCGTAGAAGACGTTGATCGTCCAGTACGGAAAGATCGTCCAGCCCCAGAACGGCAGCTGCCGCTCCCACTCGAAGGCCATCGAGGGCACCTGCGCGCGCGTGGTGGCCCACCAGTTGGCCAGGCCGTAGGTCGCATAGAACAGCGGTCCCAGGAACACGAGCCAGGCGGCTGCGCGCTTCCAGGGCCGTGGTGCGGGCGGGGGGYTCATCTGGTGCGCGGCCCGTGGCTCACGCGACCCTCACCGCGAGCGAGACGGTGAAGATGCCCCATTCGTCGATGCGCTGGTCGATCTTGCGGAAGCCCGCTTCCTCCACCAGCTGGTCCATCTCGGCCTGCGTCCGGCGGCGCATCACCCAGGCTTCGCCCTGGCGGTGGCTGGTGAGCGCGCGCGCAATCATCTCGAGCTGCGGATGCCAGGGCTGGCCGGTGTAGACCAGGTAGCCGCGGTCTTCCACCGCATCGCCGACGCCCGCGAGCGAGCGCCGCACCATTTCGTTGTCGGGGAACAGCTCGTAGAGGCCCGACACCACCGCCAGCGTGGGGCGCGGCGTCACGGTGGCCAGGCTGATGCGGTCGAAGGCGTCGGCCTGCACGAACTGCGCCACGTCTTCCAGGCCCTTCTCGGCAATGAGCGCGCGGCCGTCGCGCACGTTGATGTCGCTGTAGTCGCGCAGCAGGATCGAGCTGGCCTTGACCGGGCTCGCAAGCACCGCGTCGAGCACGTAGCGGCCATGGCCGGCCGCGATGTCCATCACGCGCACTTCGCGGTGCATCTCGGCCAGGCGCTCCATGGCGATGCGGATCAGCTCCTCGACGTGGATCTTGCGCTGCCGGATGCCGCGCCAGCCGATCGACTCCAGGTAGGTCTTGTCGACGGAGCGGCCCAGCGCGCCCTTGCCCTTCGGCTCGTTGCGGTAGACGTAGTCGAGCGTGCTGCCCGAATCGAAGCCGGTGTCGTGCCCGAGCTTCACGCCGCGCGAGAGCACACCGCCCAGGCGCAGGTTGGCGCGCGTCATGCCCCAGT
>NZ_JBFTPJ010000825.1:0-2698 GCF_056398445.1 Variovorax sp. 01T439_2 | reverse complement strand
GACTGGGGGAGAGCCTAATTCGCGGCTTCCAGGCCGTTGGTGAAGTGTTCGCGCATCCGCGCCATCGCCGCCGCGGCATCCCGCGCCTCGATCGCCGCCATCACCGACCGGTGCTCCGCGAGCGATTCGGCGATGCGCCCCGCCTTCAGCAGCGAGTTGTGGCGGTTGAGCTTCATCACCTTGCGCAGGTCGGCCACCATCTGGTCGCGCCACTTGTTGTTCGCAATGGCCAGAAGGCACATGTGGAAGCGCTCGTTGACCGCGAAGAAATGCTCGCGGTCTTCCTTGCCGGGGGCGCCTGCCGCTTCGAGTTCGGCATGCAGCGCCTTCAGCTCCGCGCGCTGGGCCTCGCTGGCGCGCTCGGCCACCACGCCGGCCGCATCGCTTTCCAGCAGCGAGAGCAGGTGGTAGACGTCCGCCAGGTCCTGCTCGGACACCTCGGTGACGTAGGCGCCGCGCCGCACCTTCATGGTGACCAGGCCTTCGGCGGCCAGCACCTTCAGGGCTTCGCGCAGCGGCGTGCGGCTGATGCCGTATTCCTCGGCCAGCTTGAGTTCGTCGATCCAGCTGCCCGGCTCGAGCTCGCGGCGGAAGATCCGCTGGCGCAGCAGTTCGGCCACTTCTTCATAGAGGGCGCGCGGGGTGAGGGTGAGGGCGGACATGGGGCGGACTGTACCGCAAAAACGGGTTTGAATTAATAATTACGGATCGGTTAGACTCGCGGCCGGCTTGCAAATCCCTTGCAGGCGAATTTGCGACTACCCTGCAAGACACTGCGAAAAGCCCCCTCATGAGCAGCAAACCCGAACCCACCTTCAAGCCGGCCAACCTCGACGACTGGGCCAAGGCCGCCGCCAAGTCGGCACCGGGCGGCGACCTGGGCGCGCTCAACTGGCTCACGCCGGACGGCATCACCGTGAAGCCGCTCTATACCGCGGCCGACCTGCAGGGCCTCAAGTACACCGACACGCTGCCCGGCTTCGAGCCCTACCTGCGCGGCCCGCAGGCCACCATGTACGCGGTGCGGCCCTGGACGATCCGCCAGTACGCGGGCTTCTCGACCGCCGAGGAATCGAACGCCTTCTACCGCAAGGCGCTGGCCGCCGGCGGGCAGGGCGTGAGCGTGGCCTTCGACCTGGCCACCCACCGCGGCTACGACAGCGACCATCCGCGCGTGACCGGCGACGTCGGCAAGGCCGGCGTGGCCATCGATTCGGTCGAGGACATGAAGATCCTGTTCGACCAGATCCCGCTCGACAAGGTGAGCGTGTCCATGACGATGAACGGCGCCGTGCTGCCGGTGCTCGCGGGCTACGTGGTCGCGGCGGAAGAGCAGGGCGTGAGCCAGGACCAGTTGAGCGGAACCATCCAGAACGACATCCTCAAGGAGTTCATGGTCCGCAACACCTACATCTTCCCGCCCGCGCCGAGCATGCGGATCATCGGCGACATCATCGAGTACACGGCGCAGAAGATGCCCAAGTTCAACTCGATCTCGATCAGCGGCTACCACATGCAGGAAGCCGGCGCCAACCAGGCGCTGGAGCTGGCCTTCACGCTGGCCGACGGCAAGGAGTACGTGAAGACCGCGCTGGCCAAGGGCCTGGACGTCGACGGCTTTGCCGGGCGCCTGAGCTTCTTCTGGGCCATCGGCATGAACTTCTATCTCGAAGTGGCCAAGATGCGCGCAGCGCGCCTCTTGTGGTGCCGCATCATGAAGGAGTTCAACCCCAGGAACCCCAAGAGCCTGATGCTGCGCACGCACTGCCAGACCTCGGGCTGGAGCCTGACCGAGCAGGACCCGTACAACAACATCGTGCGCACCACCATCGAGGCCATGGCCGCGGTGTTCGGCGGCACGCAGAGCCTGCACACCAACGCGCTCGACGAAGCGATTGCGCTGCCTACCGAGTTCAGCGCCCGCATCGCGCGCAACACGCAGCTCATCATCCAGGAAGAGACGCACATCACGAATGTGGTCGACCCCTGGGCTGGCAGCTACATGATGGAGAAGCTCACGCAGGACATGGCCGACGCGGCCTGGGCCATCATCGAGGAGGTCGAGGCGATGGGCGGCATGACCAAGGCCGTGGACAGCGGTTGGGCCAAGCTCAAGATCGAGGCCGCCGCCGCCGAGAAGCAGGCGCGCATCGATTCGGGCAAGGACGTGATCGTCGGCGTCAACAAGTACAAGCTCAAGAACGAAGACGCGATCGACAGCCTCTCCATCGACAACGTGATGGTGCGCGACCAGCAGGTGGCGCGGCTGCAGAAGATCCGCGCCTCGCGCGACACTGCGAAGGTGCAGGCGGCGCTCGATGCGCTCACCGAGGCTGCCGAAAACGGCACCGGCAACCTGCTGGCGCTGAGCATCGACGCGGTGCGCGCGCGCGCCACGGTCGGCGAGATTTCCGACGCGCTCGAAAAATCATTCGGCCGCCATCGGGCCGACACGCAAAAGGTGACCGGTGTGTACGCAGCTGCCTACGACTCGGCCGAAGGCTGGGAAACCCTCAAGACCGAAATCAACGCCTTCGCCGAGGAACAGGGCCGCCGCCCGCGCGTGATGATCTCCAAGCTGGGCCAGGACGGGCACGACCGCGGCGCCAAGGTGGTGGCCACGGCCTTCGCCGACCTGGGCTTCGACGTCGACATGGGGCCGCTGTTCCAGACGCCCGAGGAATGCGCGCGCCAGGCC
>NZ_JBFTPJ010000824.1:0-2700 GCF_056398445.1 Variovorax sp. 01T439_2 | reverse complement strand
AGGCGGAACTGGTCGAGGTAGTAGCGCGAGAACAGGTCGGGCCGCGTCAGCGTGGTCTCGTAGCGGCCCGGTCCGGCGACGAAGCCGTAGCTCAGCCCCGCGTTGGCCGGCGGCGTGTGGCGCGAGACGGTGTGCGTGTGCACCCGCACGAACGGGTAGCAGGCCCGCACCCGGCCCGGCAGCGCCTCCCCGGCCACGAAGCGCAGCATCGATTCGCGCAGGTGCGCGAGGCCCCCTTGGTAGATGGACTTGACCTGTTCGAGTGCGGCGGCGGCGTCGTTGAAGCGGGCGGGAGCGACGAAAGTGGGCATGTAGGGCATGACGGCATTGTGCAATGCCAATGCGGCGCCGGCATGCCCGCCCGCTGCGGCGCGGCGGCCGAACGGCTAACCTCGAAGCCTCCTGCAGACAACCAAGGAATCGAATCGATGAAAGTCGCAGTCATGGGCGCCGGCGCAGTCGGCTGCTACTACGGCGCCATGCTGGCGCGCGCGGGCCACGAGGTGGTGCTGATCGGCCGGCCTTGGCACGTGGAGGCCGTGCGCGCCCACGGGCTGCGGCTGGAGACGAAGACCTTCGACGAGCAGGTGCCGCTCGGCGCAAGCACCGAGCCGAATGCGGTGCAGGGCGCCCAGCTTGTGCTGTTCTGCGTGAAGTCCACCGACACCGAATCGGCCGCGGCGCAGATCGGGCCGCATCTGTCGCGCGATGCGCTGGTGCTCACGCTGCAGAACGGCGTCGACAACGACGAGCGCGTGCGCGCGGCGCTGCCGTCCAGCGAGGTGGCCGCCGCCGTGGTCTATGTCGCCACCGAGATGGCCGGCCCGGGCCACGTGAAGCACCACGGCCGCGGCGAGCTGGTGATCGCGCCTTCGCGCCACAGCGAGCAGGCGGCGCAGCAGCTGGTGGCCGCCGGCGTGCCCACGCATATTTCGGGCAACGTGCGCGGCTCGCTCTGGGCCAAGCTGGTGCTGAACTGCGCCTACAACGCGCTGTCGGCCGTGTCGCAACTGCCCTACGGCGAGCTCGTGAAGGCCACGGGCGTGGCCGAGGTGATCCGCGACGTGGTCGCCGAATGCCTGGCCGTGGCCAGGGCCGAGGGCGTCGAGATTCCAGGCGATACCGATGCGGCCGTCCGCGGCATCGCGCAGTCGATGCCCTCGCAGTATTCATCGACCGCGCAGGACCTCGCACGCGGCAAGCCCAGCGAGATCGACCACCTCAACGGCTTCGTCGTGCGCCGCGGCGAGGCGCTGGGCGTGCCCACGCCCGCCAACCGCGTGCTGTTCGTGATGGTGAAGCTGCTCGAGGGCAAGCAGCGCTAGCCTGGCATGGGTTCGCGCATAGTCACGAACTCTTCGGCCGCCGTCGGGTGGATGCCGATGGTGCTGTCGAACAGCGCCTTGGTCGCGCCCGCGCGCATCGCCACGGCAAAGCCCTGCACCACCTCGCCCGCATCGGCGCCCACCATGTGCAGGCCCACCACGCGGTCGCTGGCCTTGTCGACCACCAGCTTCATGAAGGTGCGCTCGGTGCGGCCCGACAGCGTGTGGCGCAGCGACTTGAATTCGCTCGAGAACACCGCCACGTCGCCGAACTTCGCGCGCGCGTCGAGCTCGGTGTAGCCGCAGGTGCCGATGTTGGGGTGCGTGAACACGGCTGTCGGAATGAACTCGTAGTCGAGCCGGCGCCGGCCCTTGCCGAACAGTTCGTCGACCACCACCATCGCCTCGGCCAGCGCCACCGGCGTGAGCTGCACGCGCGTGGACACGTCGCCCACCGCATGGATCGACGGCACCGAGCTGCGGTAGTGCGCATCGACCGCGATGGCGCCGCGCTCGTCGAGCTTCACGCCCGCCGCGTCCAGGCCGAGACCCTGGGTGTTGGGCACGCGGCCGGTTGCAAAGAGCACCGTGTCGGCTTCGATCTGCTGGCCGCGCGCGAGCGTGACCGTGAGCCCGTGCGCCCCGCGCGTGATCGAGGTGGCCTCGCAGTTCAGCCGCACGTCGACGCCCGCCTTGCCCATCTCRTTGGCCAGGAACTGCCGCACGTCGTCGTCGAAGCCGGTGAGCAGGTGCGCGCGGCGGTGCAGCTGCGTCACCTGGGCGCCCAGGCCGTTGAAGATCGATGCGAACTCGCAGGCGATGTAGCCGCCGCCCACCACCAGCAGGCGCTTGGGGAACGGGTCGAGGTCGAACATCGCATCGGAACTGGCGATGTGCTCGCGGCCCGGAAAGTCGGGCACGTAGGGCGTGCCGCCGGTGGCCACCAGCAGATGGCGCGCGGTGTGGCGCTTGCCGTCGACCTCGACCGTGTGGCCGTCGAGCAGCTGCGCCCAGCCGGTGACCAGCACCACGCCGGAATTCTTCAGCAGCGAGGCATAGACGCCGTTGRGCCGCTTGATTTCCTTCGCGCGCTGCGCCTTGAGATGCGCCCAGTCGAACTGCGGCGCCTGCGGCAGCTGCCAGCCGTAGCCCGCGGCTTCCTCGAAGGATTCGGCATAGCCGGCCGCGTAGCTGTAGAGCTTCTTCGGAATGCAGCCCACGTTGACGCAGGTGCCGCCAAGGTCGGCCGCCTCGGCCAGGCCCACGCGCACCCCCTGCTGGGCCGCCATGCGCGCGGCGCGCACGCCGCCGCTGCCGCCGCCGATGACGAAAAGATCGAAGTCGAATGTGGGCATGAAAAGACGCTCCTTGGCGG
>NZ_JBFTPJ010000823.1:0-2702 GCF_056398445.1 Variovorax sp. 01T439_2 | reverse complement strand
CGACTGGATGATGCGTTCCCAGGTCTGCGTGTAGCTGCGCACGCGGCCCGCGAACTGGCCTTGCGGCTCGTAGCCGACCGTGAGCCCCATGGTCGTGAGCTTCTGCTTCACGTCGGGCATGGCCAGCACCTTCTGCAGCGCGTCGCCGTATTTGTCGATGATCGGCTGCGGCGTGCCCACGGGCGCGAAGATGCCGTAGTAGGGCAGGTCTTCCAGGTTGGAGAAGCCCAGCTCGGTGAAGGTGGGCACGTTCGGCAGCACGGCCTGGCGCTTGGCGCCGATGGAGGCCACGATGCGCACCTTGCCGGCCTTGTGGTTCTCGATGAAGTCGGGCACCGAGGCGATGCCGGCCGTGATCTGGTTGCCCAGCATGTCCGCCGTCATCGGCGCGCTGCCGCGGTAGGGCGCGGGCTGCACGTCGATCTTGTATTTTTCCGAGATCATCTTCACCAGGAACTCGGGGATCGAGGCCGGCGCCGGAATGCCGATGGTTTCCTTGCCGCCGCGCTGGGTGCGAACCCACTTCACATATTCGTCGATGCTCTTGGCGGGCGTGCCGCCCGAGACGGCCAGCACGTTGGCGAAGGTGGCGAATCCGGCCACCGGCACGAAGTCGGTCGCAGGGTTGAAGCCGGGGTTCTTCACCACCTGCGGCAGGATGGAGATCGAATGGTCGTGCGAGAGGAACAGCGTGTGGCCATCGGCCGGCGCTGCCTTGAGCGCCTGCGCCGCGATCTGTCCGCCGGCGCCGGCGCGGTTCTCGACCACCACCGGCACGCCCAGCACGTCCTTGAGTTTTTCGCCCAGCGTGCGYGCGATGGCGTCGGTGCCCGCGCCCGCGGGAAAGCCCACCAGGATGCGGATGGGCGTGCCTTGCGCCTGCGCAAGGCCGGCGAGGCCCATGGCCGCTAGAAAGAGACCGGCGCCGAGCGCCCGGCGAACCGGCTGGACGCGCTGCATTGAAAAAACCATGATCGACTCCATTCGAGAGAGAGAAATGCCTACGGCAGGAAGGTGCCCGGCACCGTGCAATAGCCGTGCCCATTCCGCCAGCGCGATTCAAAACTTGAATCCCGGCGGAACAGCCCTATTTTGGATGCAGGAATACCACCATGCGACAAGACAAACTCACCACCAAATTCCAGGAAGCGCTGAGCGATGCCCAGACGCTCGCGCTCGGCAACGACAACGCCTACATCGAACCGGCCCACCTGCTGGTCGCGATGCTGCGCCAGGAAGACGGCCCGCGCGCCCTGCTGGAGCGCGCCGGCGTCAACGTGCAGGGGCTCGCGAACGCTGCCGAGGCGGCCATCAAGAAGCTGCCGCAGGTGCAGGGCCACGACATCGTGCAGGTCGGCCCCGAGCTCGGCAAGCTGCTGCAGGCCACCGAGAAGGAAGCCATCAAGCGCAATGACCAGTTCATTGCGGGCGAGCTCTTCTTGCTGGCCGTGGCCGACAGCAAGTCCGACATCGGCCGCATCGCCAAGGAAAACGGCCTCAGCCGCAAGTCGCTCGAATCCGCCATCGACGCGGTTCGCGGCGGCCAGGGCGTGAACAGCGCCGATGCCGAAGGCCAGCGCGAAGCCCTCAAGAAATACTGCCTCGACCTGACCGAGCGCGCGCGCCTGGGCAAGCTCGAYCCGGTGATCGGYCGCGACGAGGARATCCGCCGCRCSATCCAGGTGCTGCAGCGYCGYACCAAGAACAACCCSGTGCTSATCGGCGAGCCCGGCGTGGGCAAGACCGCCATCGTCGAAGGCCTGGCGCAGCGCATCGTCGCGGGCGAGGTGCCCGAGTCGCTCAAGGGCAAGCGCGTGCTCTCGCTCGACATGGCTGCGCTGCTGGCCGGTGCCAAGTTCCGCGGCGAGTTCGAGGAACGCCTGAAGACCGTGCTCAACGAGCTTGCCAAGGACGAAGGCCAGACCATCGTCTTCATCGACGAGCTGCACACCATGGTGGGCGCCGGCAAGGCCGAGGGCGCGATGGACGCGGGCAACATGCTCAAGCCCGCGCTCGCGCGCGGCGAGCTGCACTGCGTGGGCGCCACCACGCTCGACGAATACCGCAAGTACATCGAGAAGGACGCCGCGCTGGAGCGCCGCTTCCAGAAGATCATCGTGGGCGAGCCCAGCGTGGAGGCCACCATCGCCATCCTGCGCGGCCTGCAGGAAAAGTACGAAGTGCACCATGGCGTGCAGATCACCGACCCGGCCATCGTGGCCGCGGCCGAACTCTCCGACCGCTACATCACCGACCGCTTCCTGCCCGACAAGGCCATCGACCTGATCGACGAGGCCGCGGCCAAGATCAAGATCGAGATGGACTCCAAGCCCGAGGTCATGGACCGGCTCGACCGCCGTCTGATCCAGCTGCAGATCGAGCGCGAAGCCGTGCGGCGCGAAAAGGACGAAGCCTCGCAGAAGCGCTTCGGCCTCATCGAGGACGAGATCGCGCGCCTGCAGAAGGAGATCGCCGACTACGACGAGATCTGGCAGGCCGAGAAGGCGCAGGCCCAGGGCAGCGCGAAGATCCGCGAGGACATCGACAAGATCAAGTTCGAGATCGAGGAGTGGAAGCGCAAGGGCGACTTCAACAAGCTCGCCGAGTTGCAATACGGCCAGCTGCCGGCGCTGGAGAAGCGCCTGCGCGAGGCCGAGGAAAGCGAGGCGAGCAAGGGCAAGTCCAGCGCGCCGACGCTGCTG
>NZ_JBFTPJ010000822.1:0-2705 GCF_056398445.1 Variovorax sp. 01T439_2 | reverse complement strand
ATGCCGGTGCTCTGTTCCTGGCTGGCCGCCGTGATCTCGCCCATGATGTCGGTCACGCGTTTCACGCTGTCGACGATCTCGTCCATCGTGCGGCCCGCCTCGGCCACCTGGCGGCTGCCGGCCTCGACCTTGTCGACCGAGTCATCGATCAGGCCCTTGATTTCCTTGGCGGCGGCGCCCGAGCGCTGAGCGAGGTTGCGCACCTCGGAGGCGACGACTGCGAAGCCTCTTCCCTGCTCGCCGGCTCTCGCGGCTTCGACAGCAGCATTGAGCGCAAGGATGTTGGTCTGGAACGCGATGCCGTCGATCACGCCGATGATGTCGACGATCTTCTTGGACGACGCATTGATCGACGCCATGGTATCGACCACCTGCCCCACCACGCCCCCGCCCTTCACCGCGACCTCGGAGGCCGAAAGCGCGAGCTGGTTGGCCTGGCGCGCGTTGTCGGCGTTCTGCTTGACGGTGCTCGTGAGCTCTTCCATCGAGGCCGCGGTCTGCTCGAGCGAGCTGGCCTGCTCCTCGGTGCGCGCCGAGAGATCCCGGTTGCCCGCGGCAATCTGCCCCGAAGCGGTCGCGATGGTGTCGGTGCCCTGGCGCACTTCGCCGACCACCCTGGCCAGGCTCTCATTCATGTGCTTCAGCGCCTGCATGAGCTGGCCGGTCTCGTCGCGCGAGTCGGCTTCGATGACCGAGCCCAGGTCGCCGCTCGCCACGGTTTCGGCCACCTTCACCGCGCGGCCCAGCGGCTGCGTGACGCTGCGCGCGATCAGGAAGGCGCAGGCCGCGCCGATCACCAGCGTGAGCACCGTGAGCACGATGCGCAGGTTGAAGCCTCGCTCGTTGGCCGCGTCGATCGCATGGCTCATGTCGTCGATCGCCTTGCGCTCGAGCGCCAGCAGTTCGAGCACCCGGCTTTCATAGGCCTTGGCGGCCGGCTGGAAGATGTTCTTGAAAACCGCCTCCGCTTCGCCCGGGGTGCCGCTGGCCTTGGCTTTTTGCACCGCGTCCTTGGCGGCCTGGTACTTGGCCCGCAGCTCGACGATGGACTTGAAGGTCGACTTCTCGACGTCGGTCACCAGCAGGGCCTCGACCTTGGCCATGGTCTCGCCGCCCTTCTTGACGCTGTCGGAGATGACGCCGGCAAAGGTGACGGGAAGCGTCTCGTCGGTGGTGCGGGCAATCATCGCGGTGCGTGCAATGGCCGAGTAGGTCAGCACGTACCAGTCGGAGATCAGCCGCTCCTTCGCGAGCGGGCTCTGCATCATCTGGCGCGTGGCCTCGGCATTGCTTCGGGCGGTCACCAGGGCGAAGGCGGCCGAGACCAGGGTCAGCGCGAGAACCAGGCCGAAGCCGATGGCCAGGCGCGTTCCGATGCGCATGTTGGAAAGGAAGTTCATCTTTGAATGCCGAATGGGAGTGAAGGAGGCGCGCGGCCTCAGATGGGCGCCACCTCGGGCGCGTGGTAATGGACAGGGCTGGTTTGGCGCAGGGCGGTTGCGGCCTGGCGCGGCGGGCCGTCCAGCTTGAACACGCTCACGGCCTGTACGAGGCTCGCGGCCTGCTCTTGCATCGACTGCGCCGCCGCGGCGGCTTCTTCCACCAGCGCCGCGTTCTGCTGCGTCACCTGGTCCATCTGCGCAATCGCCTGGTTCACCTGCTCGATGCCGGTGCTCTGCTCCTGGCTCGCGGCCGTGATCTCCCCGATGATGTCGGTCACGCGTTTCACGCTGCCCACGATCTCGGCCATGGTCTTGCCGGCTTCGCCCACGAGGGCGCTGCCCATGTCGACCTTGCCGACGGAGTCGTCGATCAGGCCCTTGATTTCCTTGGCGGCCGCGCCTGAGCGCTGGGCCAGGTTGCGCACTTCGGAAGCAACCACTGCGAAGCCTCTTCCCTGCTCRCCGGCWCKTGCSGCTTCCACCGCCGCATTGAGCGCCAGGATGTTGGTCTGGAACGCGATGCCGTCGATCACGCCGATGATGTCGACGATCTTCTTGGACGAGGCATTGATCGAGGCCATGGTGTCCACCACCTGCCCCACCACGCTGCCGCCCTTCACTGCCACCTCGGAGGCAGACAAGGCCAGCTGGTTCGCTTGGCGCGCGTTGTCCGCGTTCTGCTTGACCGTGGAGGTCAGCTCTTCCATCGAGGCCGCGGTCTGCTCCAGCGAGCTGGCCTGCTCCTCGGTGCGCGACGAAAGGTCCTGGTTGCCCGCCGCAATCTCGCCCGAAGCCGTGGCGATCGCATCGGTGCCCTGGCGCACGCCGCCCACCACCTTGGCAAGGCCGCCGCGCATCGACTCGACGGCCCGCGTGATGACGCCGATCTCGTCGCGGCGGTCGGACGACAGCGGCCGCGACAGGTCCCCTTGGCCGATGGCCTGCACATGCTCGCTCAGTACGCGAAGCGGCCGCACCATGCGCCGGATGAAGGCGATCAGCCCCGCGCCCAGCAGCAGCGCGGCCAGCGCAATGACGCCGCCGAGCAGGCGCATCTCGCGGTAGAGATCGGCCATCACCTCCGAGGCGGGAACCTCCGCCACCACCAGCCAGCCGGCCGCATCGCTCCTGCTCACGGACGCGTAGCGCCGTCCGGCCTGCACCGGCAGCAGCACCGCGGGTGCATCCTCGATCCACGCCGCATCCTCGCCCTTCAGGCGGGCGAGCCACCCGGCCGGATCCGCACCCTGCAGAACCTCCGAC
>NZ_JBFTPJ010000821.1:0-2708 GCF_056398445.1 Variovorax sp. 01T439_2 | reverse complement strand
GTGCCAGCGTTCGAGACGCGCGCAAGTGATTGATTTGAAAGGGATTGTCGTTTTTCCGATCACCTCCTTGCGTTGCAATGCGACGCCAATGAAACATCGATATGTTTCAATGCGACATGCCCAGCGATCGCCCCTCCTCCCACTTCTTCCCGGCTCCCGTACGCAGCGGCGAGCTGCCACGCCTGTGCTTCCTGAGCTACCGGCAGATCCGCGGATTCGCGATGCCGGTGGTGGCGGAATACACCGGCCGCGCCGAGATCGAGGTGGTCGACGGCACCTTCGGCGACGCACTCGCCATCGCGCGCGACCGCCTCGAGCGCGGCCTCGTCGACGCCTTCGTGAGCGCGGGCTCGAACGCGAGCATCCTGCGCGCCGGACTGCAGGCGCCGGTCGGCACCATCCAGCTGAGCGGCTTCGACCTGCTGCAGGCGCTCATCAAGGCGCGGCGCATGTCCAGCCGCGTCGGCGTCGTCATGTACGGCCAGACCATCCCCGAACTCGACGAAGTGAAGGACCTGCTCAACATCGAGGTGGTGCAGCACGCCTACCAGACGCCCGACGACGCGCGCCAGCGCTTCGAGCAGCTGCGGCGCGAGGGCTTCGAGGTGATCGTCGGCTCCAGCCTGGTCGTCGAGCTCGCGGAGCAAGCCGGCCTGCACGGGCTGCTCGCCTACTCGCTGGGCAGCGTGCGCAAGGGCTTCGAGGACGCGCTCGAACTCGCGCGCGTCGCGCGGCTCGAAGCCGGCCGCTACGAGCAGCTCAACGGCGTGCTGCACAACCTGCAGGAGGCCGTGCTGGCGGTGAACCGCGACAACCGCGTGATCGCGGTCAACCCGCCGATGCAGCAGCTGCTCGGCCCGCCGCACGCGCGGCTCATCGGCCAGTCGCTGGAGGCGATCGAACCCGAGCTGTCGCTGCAGCCCACGCTCGACAGCGGGCAGGTCGAGCGCGCCGTGGTGCAGCGCTTTGCGCAGCGCGACTGGGTGGTCAACCGCACGCCGATCCGAGAACACGGCGAGATCGTCGGCGCGGCCCTCACGCTCTACGACGCTCGCACCATCCAGGAAGCCGACACCAGCCTGCGCATCCAGCAGGGCCGGCGCCAGAGCGCGGCGCGCCACCGCTTCGCCAACCTCATCGGCCAGAGCCCGGCCTTCTTGCGCGCGGTGCAGACCGCGCGGCGTTTTGCGCGTACCGACCTCACGGTGCTGATCGCCGGCGAGAGCGGCGTCGGCAAGGAGCTGTTCGCGCAGTCCATCCACAACGAGAGCGTGCGCGCGGGACGGCCCTTCGTCGCCGTCAACTGCGCGGCCTTTCCGGAGGCGCTGCTGGAAAGCGAGCTGTTCGGCTACGAGGAAGGCGCCTTCACCGGCTCACGCCGCGGCGGCAAGCGCGGCCTGTTCGAGGCGGCGCACACGGGCACCCTCTTTCTCGACGAGATCGGCGACATGCCGCTGCAACTGCAGACGCGACTGCTGCGCGTGTTGCAGGAGCGCGAGATCACGCGGCTCGGCGCGACGGCCGCCATTCCGGTCGATGTGCGCGTGATCGCCGCCACGCACCAGCCGCTGAACGACATGATTGCCGAGCGCCGCTTCCGGCAAGACCTGTTCTACCGCCTCAACACGCTGCGCCTGCCGCTGCCGCCCTTGCGCGAGCGGCGCGAAGACATCGCGCCGCTGGCCGAAGCGCAGGTCGGGCGCTGCCTGCAGCGGCTGGGCACGCGGCTGGACCCGGTGCGCGCGCTGGCGCCGCTGCTGCCGCGCCTGCGCGCCTACGACTGGCCCGGCAACATCCGCGAGCTGGAAAACCTCGGCGAGCGCATCGCGGTGTTCCTCATGCAGTTCGACCACCTCGAAGACGTCCGCTACGACGAACTGCGGCACGACCTGCCGGAGCTTTTCGCCGATACAGCCGCAAGCGAGGTGGCCGACGACACTGGGCTGAGCGCTGCACGCGTGGCCGCGGCGCTGCAGGCGCAAGGCGGCAACCGCCAGGCCGCGGCCCGGCAACTCGGCGTGAGCCGCTCGACGCTTTGGCGCTGGATGCGCGAACGCGGCGCCGATGCACCGGGCAGCTGATGCAGCGTTCGCCCCTGGACCGAACCCACGCACCTGATCTATCCTGCCCCAGTTCCGCCGATTCAAGATGATTTCGCCCTTTCCCATCAGCTCGACCCTTCAAACCGCGATCGACGAGATCGTCGACGCCGCCGCAAAGGCCGATCGCTTCGATCGGGTCGCCGCGGTGCTGCGCGACATCACCGCCCGCTTCCATTCGCTCGGCGAGCTGGTCCACGAGGCAAGCGACGATGAAGTCCTGCTGTGCGCGAACGACACGCTGACGATCTATCACATCACCCTCACGCCGGGCCTGCAGTACCCGCCTCACAACCACTCGATGGATGCCCTCATCGGCATCTACCGGGGCAGAGAGACAAACTTGATCTACCCGCTGTCCGACGGTCGGCTGCAAGTTCCGGAGCGGCGCGAAGCCATCGCACCCGAGGTGGTTCACCTGCCTCCCGATACCGTGCACGCGGTGGCGAACCCGGGCATGGCGCGTTCGGGCGCATTGCATGTGTACCTCGGCAATCTGCTGCACACGAAGAGGCAGATGTGGCGCTTCGCGGGGGATCGGCCCGGCGTGTTCGACAACCAGCGGTATCTGGCCGAGGCGCGCGCCATCGCGCCCTGATGGCCCTGCCG
>NZ_JBFTPJ010000820.1:0-2709 GCF_056398445.1 Variovorax sp. 01T439_2 | reverse complement strand
GCGTGGTGCCCTTGAAGTTGGCTTGGGTGAGCGTGGCGCCGCTGAAGTCGGCATCGTCCAGGCGGCTGTCCGTGAACTGGCACATGCACAGCGAGAGGCCCGCGAAGCGCTGGCCGCTCAGGTCGCACTCCAGGAACATTGCGTTGAGGCCGGATGCACCCTGGAAAATCGCCGTCTTCAGGTCGAGGCGGTAGAAGGTCACGTGGCCCAGCGCCGCGCCGGTGAAATCGGCCCGGTCGAGCTGCGATTCCATGAAGCTCGCGCGCTCGAACTGCCGCGACTGCAGGCGGCTTTGCGTGAGCTCGCAGCGAAAGAACTTGGTGAGATCGAGCCTGGCCTGCGCGAAGCTCGCCCGCGCCGCGTGGCACTCGACGAAGGAGGCGCCCTCCAGCGTGGCGGCATCGAACCGTGCCGCCTCCATGCGGCTGCGAAAGAACTGCGCCTCCTTCAACTGGGCGAAGGAAAAGTCGCATCCCGAGAGCTGGCAGTGCGACAGCGAGCTGCCTTCGAGATTGGCCCGGGCGAGGTTCGCGCCGCTGAAATCGACGTCGTCCATCATCGCGCCCGAGAGGTCGAGGCCGCTCAAGTCCCATCCCCTGCAATCGGCGTTGCCGACCTGGGTGCCATGGCGGATCCTGTCGACGAGTTCATCGCGGGTCATTCGGGCGCTGCGGCGCGCCGTGCGGGCCAGGTCTTGGCATGCCGTGTGTAGGCGCCGAGCAGGTGGGTGCTGCCGTCGATCAGGCTTTGCGACACGTCGGTGCGAAACAGGTTGGCGCCGCTCAGGTCGGCCTGCGCGAAGACGGCCTTCGAGAAGTTGGCGTCGATGAGGTTGGCGCCGCGCAAGCTGGCGCCGGTGAGGTCGGCGCGCACGAAGAGGCTCTCGCCCGCGACGAGCCGCTCGAGCTTGGCGCCCTGCAGCGCGCATTCCGAAAAATCGCAGTTGTCCAGGCGCGCTTCGCGCAGGTCCGCCTGCTGCAGCGGCGTCGTGCGCAGGCCGCATTGCTTGAGCGCGGCGCGGCGCAATACGGCGCCGGCCAGCGTGCTGCCGTGCGCGAAGCTGCAGGCATCGAGCCGGGCGTCGGAGAAGTCGACCGACCGGCTGCAGTCGCTCGTGACGAAGCTGCAGCGCACCAGGGACGCATTGGTGAAGCGCACATCCTCCAGCGCGCATTCGAGCCATACCACCTGCTGGAAGGAGGCGCCGTCGAAGGCCATGCCGCTCATGCGCAGCTTCGTCAGGAAGACCTGGTGCCAGTCGGAGCCGCGAAAGTCGCAATGGCTCATCTCGCTTTCGGTGAAGCGCGTCTGGTCGAGCACGGTGTTGGCCATGTTGCAGGACGCGAAGCGCGTCTTCTCGCAGTTGGCGCTGCTCAGGTCGGCGCCGGAGAAATCGGCGAACTCGCAGTGCGCGCCACCGAGGTTGGCGTTGCGGAAGGTCGCACTGGCCAACGACGTGCGCGAGAGCCGGGCCCGTGCCAGCACCGCGCCGTTGAAGTTGGCGTCCGACAGTTGCGCGTTGTCGAGGTTGGCGTCTTCGAGTGCGGCGCCGGAGAAGTCGGCCCCGCGCAGGTCCATGTCCGAGAGATCGGCCCCGACGAGCCGCATGCCCGAGAAATTGCGCGCCCCGGGCGCGGCCTCGGCCAGCCGCCGCCGGATCTTCGCGGCGCGGAACGAGGGCATGGGCGGCGCGGCGTCGGACAGGTGGGCGCCGTGGAGGTAGCCCTGCCGGATCTGCGCGGTCATCCGATCCTTGGTGCCCAGGGAGATGAGCGTGGGCGGGGGGCTTGCGGGGGTCCCGGCGGGTGGCGCGGCGGCAAGCTGTTCGAGCTGCCGTATCAGCGCGTCGGGATCGAAGCGCTGCGGCTGCTCGCGGCTTTTCTGCAGCAGCGCGGGGTCGATTTCTTCCTCTTGCCTGCGGCGCATCTGTTCGCCCTGGGCTTGCAGGTTTTTTCGGGCTTCCATCATTTCCCCTTGCATGCGCTCGAAGTACTCGGGCACGTCGTCGAACTCCAGCGGCGCGGCCGGGGGCTGGGGCGCGGGCAGGTACTTGTCGGGATCGACGCCCAGCGCGATGAGTTCGGCGCGGCGGCTTTCGTGGTCGCGCTGCTGGCCGGCACGCAGGTTGCGCAGCAGCGGCCGCGCCATCGGGTCGGGCGCGTCGAGGATGCCCCAGCGCCCGAGGACCGCCTTGGGTGCGAGGTCGCTGTCGCGAAAGGCGAGCAGGCCGCCGCGCGCGGTGTCCAGGCGCTGCAGCAGCACGGATTGGTAATGCGCGAGCTCGCGCGGCTCCTGCGGCAGCTCGAGTGCCGGCATGATGTGCCGCACGTCTGCCGCGTCGTCCTCGCGCACCGGCAGCACGCCGTGCCAGATCAGCGCCACGCGCTCGCGGTGCGGGAAGAACCAGGCCGTGGTYAGGCGCAGGCCGATCTCGTGCAGGCCGCGGCCTTCCCTGTCGAAGCTTGCGAAGCAGCGTGCGCGCCAGTCGGGCAGGCGGCCGCTCAGCACCGGCTTTTCCGGGTGCATGTTGAGAATTTCGTAGGGCGCGCCGGGCGGGAGCTCCTGGCGCCCGGGCCAGCGCTGGTCTTCGGGCGCGGCGTTGAAGAAGCGCCAGTCCATGTCTTGCGCGAACCCCGGGAAGTGGTGCTCCAGCCAGTGCTGCCCGAACTTGCTGCCCATCAGGGCCATGCGCTGCGGGCTGTCGATGGG
>NZ_JBFTPJ010000819.1:0-2709 GCF_056398445.1 Variovorax sp. 01T439_2 | reverse complement strand
CCGCTTTCATGCGCGGCGCGCAGGGCGCCGATGGCCATCAGGTCGTTGCAGACGAAGACGGCCGAGGGCGCCTCTTCGGTGCGCAGGATGGCGTGCATCGCCTCGTAGCCGCCCTGGCTCGTGAAGCCGCCGCGCCACAGCAGGGCGTCGGCATTCGGCGCGGTGCCGGCCTCGGCCAGCGCCATGCGCCAGCCCTCGATGCGCTGCTCGCTCGGCATCACGCCCACCGGCCCGCCGATGCAGGCAATGCGCTTGTGGCCGAGCGACAGCAGGTGCCGCACCGCGAGCAGCCCGCCCTGCATGTGGGCGGTTTCGACCAGGTCGCAGGCCGGGTCGGCAATCTCGCGGTCGACCAGCACCGTGGGAATGCGCAGGCCGTGCAGCTGCGTGACGAGCGAATCGTCGTCGCCGGCGCCGGTCGACACCACGATCAGCCCGTCGATGCGGCGCTCGGCCAGCACCTGCAGGTAGACGCTCTGGCGGCGCGGCTCGTCGTCGGTGTTGCACAGCACCAGCGTGTAGCCGGCGCCGAAGCAGCGGTCCTCGACGATGCGCACGATCTCGGCAAAGTAGGGGTTCGAGCTGTTCGGAATCAGCATGCCGAGCGTCGAGGTGGTGTTGCTCTTGAGGCTGCGCGCCATCGCGTTGGGCACGTAGCCCAGCTCGCGGATGGCCTCTTCCACCCGTTCACGCCCCTTGGCGCTCACATGGCGCGTGTCGTTGACCACGTGCGAGACGGTGGTGACCGAAACGCCCGCGCGCAGCGCGACGTCCTTGATGGTGGCCATGGTTGCTTCCCCCTTTTTATGCAGCGTCAGGCCAGGCGGCGATCGGCCCGGCGCTGGCGCAAGGTGTCGATGATCACCGCAACCACGATGACCGCGCCGGTGATGATGCGTTTGCTCGGCTCGCTGGCGCCCACCTGCGCAAGCCCGGCCTCGAGCACCGCGATGATCAGCACGCCGAAGAAAGTGTTGACCACCGAGCCGCGCCCGCCCATGAGGCTGGTGCCGCCGATCACCACGGCCGCAATCACCTGCAGCTCGATGCCGACGCCCGCATTGGGGTCGGCCGCTTCGAGCCGCGCCGACTGCATGAGTCCGGCCAGGCCAGCCAGCAGGCCGGTGGCGGCAAACACGATGATGCGGATCGGCCGCGGATCGATGCCCGCGAGCCGCATCGCTTCTTCGTTGGTGCCGATGCCCACCACGTGCCGGCCGAACACCGTGCGCGTGAGCACCAGCTGGCCGGCGGCCACCAGCACCACCGCGAGCACGAAGGCCGCGGAAATGCCGCCGATCCACGGCGCGGCCAGGCCCGAGATGGCGTCGCCCACGTACTGCGTGCGCGAATCGGTCACCAGGTAGGCGCCGCCGCGCACCGCCTCCAGCATGCCCAGCGAGACGATGAAGCTCGGCAGCCGCCATGCGACCGACACCGCGCCCGTCACGCTGCCGCACACCAGCCCGGTGGCCAGGCCCAGCGCGGCGGCCAGTGGCACCGAGAGCTTCCACTGGAGGATGGCGGCGGCCGTGACCGCCGCGCTCAGCGCAAGCACCGAGCCCACCGACAGGTCGATGCCCGCGATGATCAGCACGAAGGTCATGCCCACGGCCATCACCGCAAGCGCGGGAATCTCGTTGGCAATGGAGATGAAGGTTTCGCGCGTGAGGAAATATTCGCTCAGCGTGCCGAAGAGCGCGACCATGCCCACGAGCACGACGGTCAGGCCCACGTAGGTGCCCAGCTGGCCCTTCAGGGCGGAGGGCGGGGCGGAGGTGGCGGCGGCTGCGGTCATGGTGTGTCGGCGGTGGCCGGTTGGCCCGGATTCGGATCGGAAATGGCGGAGCCCGCCGTGGGGGGTGCCGCAGTGGCGGCGCGGCCTGCCGCATCGCTGAAGGCGGCGGCCAGCAGCGATTGCTCGCTCCACTGGCCGCGCTCGAACACCGCGACCAGCCGGCCGGCGCTCATCACGCCGATGCGGTCGCACATGGCCATGAGTTCGCGCAGGTCGCTCGACACCATCAGGAGCGCCTTGCCGGCGTCGGTCATGCGGTCGAGCTCGGCGTACAGGTCGGCACGCGCGCCCACGTCCACGCCGCGCGTGGGCTCGTCGAGCAGCAGCACCTTGCATTCGCGGTGCAGCCAGCGCGCGAACACCACTTTCTGCTGGTTGCCGCCGCTCAGGGTGGCCACCGGCTGCTCGATGCTGCGCGAGCGGATGCGCAGCAGCTCCACCAGCCGCCGGGCGATGCCGCGCTCCTTGGCGCGCTGCAGCCAGCCGGCGTGCGAGATGGCGCCCAGGTCGCTCAGCGTGGCATTGACGCGAATCGATTGCGTGAGCAGCAGCCCCTGCGACTTGCGGTCTTCGGTCACCAGGCCGATGCCGGCGCGGATGGCCTGCATCGGCGAGCGCCAGCCCTTGCGCACGCGCAGCACCGGCTGCGTGGCGGCAATGCCGTCGTAGAGAAGAATTTCGCCGCGGTCGGCGCGGTCGGCGCCGAACAGCAGGCGCACGAGTTCGGTCCGGCCGGAGCCGACCAGGCCCGCCAGGCCCATGACTTCGCCCGCGTGCAGGTCGATGTCGACGTCCTTCACGGCCTCGGCCCGGCCGATGCCGCGCGCACTCAGCAGCACCGGCCCGGCGATGCGGCGGTCGCGGCCTTCGTGCTCGTGCACCGCGCGGCCCACCATGCGCTGCACCAGTTC
>NZ_JBFTPJ010000818.1:821-3536 GCF_056398445.1 Variovorax sp. 01T439_2 | reverse complement strand
CTGCAGGTGGATGCACGGGTGCTGGTGCCGCGTCCCGACACCGAAACGCTGGTCGACTGGGCCCTGCAATGCCTCGAAGGCCGCAAGGCGCCGCGCGTGCTCGACCTGGGCACCGGCAGCGGCGCCATCGCGCTGGCGCTGCAGCATGCGCGCCCCGACGCGCAGGTCGACGCGGTCGATGCCAGCGCCGACGCACTGGCCGTCGCCGAGGCCAACGCGCAGCGCCTGGGCCTGCCGGCGCGCTTTCGCCAGGCCCACTGGCTCGACGGCGCGGCCGGCGGCTACGCGGTCATTGCGAGCAACCCGCCCTACATCGCGGCCGGCGACCCGCACCTGCCGGCGCTGCAGCACGAGCCGCTGGCGGCGCTGGTGGCCGGCCCCGACGGGCTGGCCGACATCCGCCAGATCGTGCAGCAGGCCCCCGCGCACCTGGCGGACGGCGGCTGGCTGCTGCTCGAGCACGGCCACGACCAGGCCGCGGCCGTGCGCCAGTTGCTCGGCGCGCGCGGCTTTGCCGACGTGCAAAGCCGCGACGACCTTGCCGGCATCCAGCGCTGTTCCGGCGGGATCTGGCGCACGGTGAAATAATCCCCCCAGCCCATTTTTCAGGAGTTCCCATGTCCGACGCCCAGCAACGCATCGACGATCTCGTCAAGACCAACGACCTCGTGCTCTTCATGAAGGGCAACGCCAGCTTTCCGATGTGCGGCTTCTCCGGCCGCGCCATCCAGATCCTCAAGGCGGTCGGCGTCGACACCAGGACGCTCAAGACCGTCAACGTGCTCGAAGACGACGGCATCCGCCAAGGCATCAAGGAATACAGCAACTGGCCCACGATCCCCCAGCTCTACGTCAAGGGCGAATTCGTCGGCGGCTCGGACATCATGATGGAGATGTACGAGTCGGGCGAACTGCAGCAGGTGCTGGGCGGCGGCAGCAACGCGGCCTGATTTCCCGGCCCGCCATGAGCCACGACCACGGCCACGGCCACGAGGGCAAGGCCGCACCGGCCTGGAAGCACGACGGCGTGCGCGTGATCGCGGCCAACCAGCTCGACGCCAACACCGCCCAGACGCCCGGCATGAACCGCGCCGCGGCCATCAACTTTGCGCGCGTCGGCGCGCAGAAGCTGTGGGCCGGCACCGTCACCATCCATGCCGACGCCAAGACCGGCGCCCACCATCACGGGCACCTCGAATCGGTGATCTACGTGGTGCGCGGCCGGGCCCGCATGCGCTGGGGCGAGAAGCTCGAGTTCACGGCCGAAGCCGGCCCGGGCGACTTCATCTACGTGCCGCCCTACGTGCCGCACCAGGAAATCAACGCCAGCGCCACCGAGCCGCTCGAATGCGTGCTGTGCCGCAGCGACGGCGAGGCGGTGGCGATCAATCTYGATATCGAGCCGGTAGAAAAACCCGAATCGGTCCTGTGGGTCGACCCGACCCACCCGCACGGCGGGGTCTAGGCTCTCCCCCAGGCTGCGCGCACTTCGTGTCGCTTCTCCCTCCCCCTTCCGGGGGCAACACCAGCGGCCCGGCAAAGCCGGTTCCGCGGTGTTCGCTGGAATGTGCTCCGGGTCATGGCACCATCGTGCACTTCGCCGTGCCACCATGACCCTCACCCAAAGCCTGCTCATCATCGTCCTGCTGATCGCGATGAGCGCGTTCTTCTCCCTTGCCGAAATCACGCTGGCCGCCTCGCGGCGCCTGCGCCTGCGCCAGATGGCCGACGAGGGCGATGCGCGGGCCGAGCGCGTGCTGCGCGTGCAGGAGCAGCCGGGCCACTACTTCACCGTGGTGCAGATCGGCCTCAATGCGGTGGCGATCCTCGGCGGCGTGGTCGGCGAGGGCTCGCTCAGCCCCTACTTCGCGCGCTTCCTCGAAGGCTGGATGAGCGTGGAAGCCTCGGCCAACGTGGCCTTCCTGTGCTCGTTCGTGATCGTCATCGCGGTGTTCCTGGTGTTCGCCGACCTGTTCCCCAAGCGCCTGGGCATGAGCGACCCCGAGCGCATCGCGGTTCGCATGGTGGGGCCGATGATGGTGCTGATCACCGCCTTCAAGCCGCTGGTGTGGTTCTTCACGCGCTCCACCGACATGCTCTTCAAGCTGCTGGGCATGCCGCTGGTGCGCGACGACAAGATCACCTCAGCCGACATCCTGGCCATGACCGAGGCCGGTGCGCGCGCGGGCGTGCTCGCGGTGCGCGAGCAGCAGGTGATCGCCAACGTGTTCGAACTCGACACGCGGCTGGTCAGCAGCGTGATGACGGTGCGCGACAACATCGCCTGGTTCCTGCACGACGACCCCGAATCGGTGCTGCGGGCGCGCATCGTGGCCGAGCCTTTTTCGGCCTACCCGGTGTGCGACGGCGACATCGACCATGTGCTCGGCTATGTCGACGCCAAGGAGATGTTCCAGCGCGTGCTCAGCGGCCAGCCGCTGGCCTTCGACCAGGGCCTCACGCTGCACAAGGCGCTGGTCATTCCCGACCGGCTCACGCTCACCGAGGTGCTCGAGCAGTTCCAGCAGGCGCACGAAGACTTCGCGATCGTGGTCAACGAATACAGCCTGGTGGTGGGTGTGATCACGCTCAACGACGTGATGAGCACGGTGATGGGCGACCTCGTCTCCATGCCCGACGAGGAACAGATCGTGAAGCGCGACGAGAACTCGTGGCTGATCGACGGCGTCACGCCGATCCAGGACGTGGGGCGCG
>NZ_JBFTPJ010000818.1:0-743 GCF_056398445.1 Variovorax sp. 01T439_2 | reverse complement strand
CAGCGCGCGCTCCACATCGACGAGATGCCGCACCCGGACGACTACGAAACGCTGGCCGGCTTCCTGATGGTGATGCTGCGGCGGGTGCCCAAGCGCACCGACAGCGTGAGCTGGGGCGGCTACACCTTCGAGGTGATGGACGTCGACAGCTACCGCATCGACCAGGTCATGGTCACGAAAACCTAGCTCGCCCTCAGGCGGCCGAACGGTCGCGGTCCACGAAGGTCCAGAGGCGCTGGTTCGCGAACACGGCGCTCGGATACGGCGCCTTGCCGCGGCTGCCGTTGTAGCGCCCGAGGGTCATGTACAGGTCGCCGTTCTCGCGGTCGAGGTAGTGGCGCAGGATCACGCAGCCGAAGCGCAGGTTGGTCTGCATGTGGAACAGCTTGGCCGGGTCGCTGTCGCCGATCACGCGGGTCCAGAACGGCATGACCTGCATGTAGCCGCGCGCACCGGCGCTGGACACCGCGAACTTGCGGAAGTTGCTCTCGACCTGGATCAGCCCGAGCACCAGGCTCACGTCCAGGCCCGAGCGCTTGGCTTCATACCAGGCGGTCTGCAGGAATTCCTTGCGCGTGGGCCAGTCGGCAATCTTCTTCTTGAGGCGCTCGCTCATCTCGCCCAGCCAGCGCAGGTAGGTCAGGCGGGCCTCGGTGCTCGAGAACTCGGGCACCGGCGGCGCCTTGTTGTGCACGGCCGAACTCAGCGCAGTGCGCACCGAGTCGATCAGCGGCTCCTCGATC
>NZ_JBFTPJ010000817.1:0-2715 GCF_056398445.1 Variovorax sp. 01T439_2 | reverse complement strand
ATCGATACCAGCGTCGCGAGCGTTGAACCGCGTAGATCGAAGCGCTCATCGATCTCTCTGCGCACTGCATCGAAGTGCAGGATGAAGTTRCTCTCGTTGCGCAGTTCAACCTCCAGGGCCTCTTTCGCCATGCGCAGCCCAAATTCGACGCATGCGGTGGCATCCCAGTATCGAAAGATCTTGTCGTCGGCCCCGAAGCTGAATTCGTAGTCGCCCTCGCCGATCGCGCGCACGCGCACAAGGTCCCGGGCAGGCCGCGAGAAATCGCGGAGCACCTGCAGGTACTGCGCCTCGTGGTGCTTCATCGCGATCGACACCGGCAGCAGCATGCCTTCGCCCAATTGGCCCGACTGGCAAAGGACCTTGTGAAACAGGAATCGCGAGAGTCGGCCATTGCCGTCCATGAACGGGTGGATAAAGACGAAGCCGAAGGAGGCGATGCTCGCGGCCATCACCGGATCCAATCGGCCGGAAATGCGGTTGACGAAGGTCGTCCAGCCCTCCATCAGCGCAGGCACGTCCTCAGGCGCCGGCGGCACGTAGGTCACGCCGAGGGCGCCCTGATTGCCGTCGCTCAGCCAGTTCTGTTCGGTCCGATACTGAACGGCCTGGTTGTACGGGTTCGACACGATCGAGTTCTGCAAGTCCACCAGGTACTGCTCGTCGACCTGGCGTGGCTCGTGGGCCTGTTGGAGCAGCCGCACGAAGGTGCGCCGCTTGTCTTCCGAGGGCGCTTCTCGTTCGATCGCGTAGCTGTCCTGCGTCTCGTGCAAATAGGCCCAGTTCAAAGTGCGGTCCAGCAATTCCCGATCCAATCCTTGGACGAACTCGCGCGCGGCCTCCAGCACCTTGGAGCTGACCAAGCCCATGATCACCTGGGTGCGCTCGACAGTGGCGCAGTAGTCCCAAGTTCCCAGACCGTTGAAGTTCACGCGCCAGCGCGAATCTCGCTGTGCGGGTCCCACGAAGTACTTGCTCGAGTCGAAAAGGTCGATGTAGCCCCCGGCCACCGGTGGATCCTGCATGACCGGACGGCCCGTGAAATGCTCCCAAACACAGCAGAGCATCCGCACGTATTGCCCGTTGGGCGTCTGCCTCACCGCCTCACCAAGTTGTTCGGCGGACAAATGCTTTGCTGCCGCAGCGAGCAACGGCAAATTGACGCCTTCGTGCTTGAGCGCGAAGAGCAGGTGTCCGAGAAGATCGTCTTCGCGGGCCGGCGCGCTGGCCGCAGGCACGGACAAGCCGTTTGCCGTGGGGAGGATCCGCGTGACAGGACGGATCATGGCCGGACGGCGTATCTCGAAGACTGGCAGGTCCAGTCTGCGTCGAACAAGTTCATAGCCGACCAGCGCCATGGATTTCTTTAATCGTTACAGGATTTGTTTCATTTTAGGCGCCTTGGCTGGTTTTTTATTCAGATCATGCAATCCATGGTCCACCCGAGGGCCGGGCAAGGCGGGTCAAGGCAAGGCGTGAGCCTGGAGTGCTCGCCGTTGGCGACGGGCGTTCCCCATCGCCTCAGCTGCTCTCCCGCACCACCAACTCGAACCCCAGGTCCACCGTGCGCTCCGCCACGGTCTCGGCGCGCATCAGCGCGAGCAGCATGCCGGCCGCGCGCTCGCCCATTTCCTTTCGCGGCGTGCGCACGGTGGTCAGCGGCGGCAGCATCTGGTCGCTGCCGCCCAGGTCGTTGAAGCCGGCGATCGCCACGCGCTGCGGCACGGGCACGCCGCTGCGCAGCGCGGCGAGCAGCCCGCCCTGGGCGAGGTCGTCGTTGCAGTAGAAGATGGCATCCACGTCTGGATGGCGCGCGAGCAGGTCCTCGAACTGGCGGCCGCCCAGCGCCATGGAGGTCGGGCCCGGCACCAGCAGTTCGAGCGCCGGGTCGTGGCAGCCGGCCTCGCGCAGCGCCTCGCGGTAGCCCTCCAGGCGCAGCAGCACGCGCGGGTCGAGCTGGCCGGCGGCATAGGCAATGCGCCGGCGGCCGCGCTGCAGCAGGTGCCGGGTGATGGCGCGGCCTGCGTCCCGCTGCGAAAAGCCCACGCTGTGGACGCCGGGCGCGGCCGAGGTTTCCATCATGTACACGCAGGGCGCATGGCTGCGCTCGAGCATCTGCGCGGCCGCGGCGCTGCGGTCGAAGCCCGTCAGCAGCAGGCCCGCCGGGCGCTGCGAGAGGTGGCTGCGCAGCAGCGCCTCTTCCTGCGCGGGGTCGTAGTGGGTCACGCCGATGAGCGACTGGTAGCCGTGCGGCGCGAGCGCGTCCTGCACCGCCTCGAGCAGTTCCACGAAGAGCTGGTTGGTCAGCGAGGGAATCAGCACCGCCACGTGGGAGCTGCGCGCCGAGGCCAGCGCGCGCGCCGCCACGTTGGGCACGTAGCCCAGCTGGTCGACCGCCGCCTGCACGCGGGCCTTCAGCTCGGGCGCCACGTTGCGCGCGCCGCGCAATGCGCGCGACACGGTGATCGGGCTCACGCCCGAGACGCGGGCCACGTCGTCCAGCGTGACGTGGCTCGAGGAACGGGGTCGGGGGCGGTCGGGGGCGTCGGCCATGGATCGAAGTTCTAAGGGTTAATACCAAGCTGGAATTGGACAGCGCTGTCCTAGGATAGCGCTGTCCCAGCCTTGGGTGCTCCGTGAAAACCCGAGACACCCCAGCGCTGGCTTTTTTTGGATTGTGCGGGATAGCGCTATCCCTGGCACCACCGGCCGCCC
>NZ_JBFTPJ010000816.1:0-2717 GCF_056398445.1 Variovorax sp. 01T439_2 | reverse complement strand
GGTCTGCGCGTTGCCGACATCGCCCGGCGGCCGCGGAAAGCGCGTGTCGAGCATCAGCACACCGAGAAAGCCAGGCGCAGCGGCGTTCATCTCAAACAAGGAATCAGGAGACCGAGGGAAGGGCGCTGCGCCGGTCGATCTTCCGGCTCAGCACGATGGAGGTCTGCGTCTGGTTGATGCCCTCCAACTGGCCGAGCTGGTCCAAGAGGACATCGAGCTTTTCGGGCGTGTCGCAGCGCAGGAAGACCATGTAGTCGAACTGGCCGCTCACGGCCGAGAGCTCCTCGACTTCGGGCACGCGTTCGAGCGCCCGGATCACCGCGGGCGCGTTCTTGGCATTGACGCTGAGCCCGCAGATCGCGCGAACGGCCGCATGCTCGAGCTTGTGGCCCAGGCGCACGCCATAGCCCGCCACGATGCCTTCGCGCTCGAGCCGTGCGATGCGCGCGACCACGGTGGTGCGCGCGATCTTGAGCTTTCGCGCCAGGTTGGCGGCGGGCTCCCTGGCGTTGGCCTGGAGCAGGCTCAGCAGGTGCCGGTCGAGATCGTCAAGTCTTCCATCCATCGGGGTGTCTCGTGAAGTTCTGGCGTTTGACGGCATGCTACGGCACTGCGGCCCAGCTGCGGCCGTCGTGCAGGGAAAGCTCGATGCGCGCATCCTGCAGCGCGTCGACGCAATGCAGGTTGACATTGACCTCGCCGGGGGCCGACCGCGGATGGCAGTGCGTATGGATGCCGCAGGTCCTGCAGAAGAAGTGGCGTGCGCGCATGGTGCCGAAGCGGTAGCTCGACAGCTGCTCCGCGCCCATGAGCAGGCGGAAGTTGCCGGCCGGCACGCGGTGGTGCAGCGCCGCCTTGCGCACGCAGTAGCTGCAGTTGCAGCTCACGCCCTTGTGCGACGCCAGCACGAACTCGAAGCGCACCGCGCCGCAGTGGCAGCGCCCCTGCTGCCACGCGCAGGCTTCTTCGGAAGGAGCCTCGCCGCTCACTAGGCGAGGACAGCAGCGGGTTCGGCCGTGCCGGCGGACGCCTTGAAGCGGCCGAGGAACGCGCGCGTCGACTCCTGCTGCGGGTTGTCGATGACGATGCCGGGCGGCCCGCATTCCGCGACGACGCCATCGCGCATGAAGATCACCTGGTCCGCCACCTCGCGCGCAAAGCCGATTTCATGGGTGACCAGGATCATGGTCATGCCTTCCTTCGCCAGGCTCTTGATGACGGTCAGCACTTCTCCGACGAGCTCGGGATCCAGCGCCGAGGTGGCCTCGTCGAACAGCATCACGTTCGGCTTCATGGCCAGSGCGCGGGCGATGGCCACGCGCTGCTTCTGCCCGCCCGAGAGCTTGTCGGGGTAGTAGTCGGCGCGCTCGAGCAGCCCCACCTTCTGCAGCAGCGCCCGGGCCTCGGCCGCTGCCTGGGCCTTGGGCGTCTTGAGCACGGTGACCGGGCCTTCCATGACGTTCTGCAGCGCGGTCATGTGGGGGAACAGGTTGAAGTGCTGGAACACCATGCCGGTGGAGGCGCGGAACTTGGCGAGCTTGCGCTCGTTCGGCAGCGCGGTGTCGCGTCCGCTGAACTGGATCGCCTGGTCGCCGACGGCGATGCGTCCGCCGTCTGGAACCGTCAGCAGGTTGATGCAGCGAAGCAGTGTGGATTTGCCGGAACCCGAAGGCCCGATCATTGCGACCACCTGGCCGCGTTCGATCTTCAGCGAGATGTCCTTGAGGACCACGTGGGCGCCGAAGGACTTTCGAAGGCCTGCGATCTCGATCACGGTGGGTGTCGTCATGTCAGGCTTCCTTGGCAACGCCGTATTCCATGCGCTTGGCCCAGATCGTGATGGGCAGCAGCACGGCGAAATAGGCAATGGCGATGAAGGTGTAGAGCTCCAGCGGCCGGTAGGTGTCGTGCGCGATCACCTGGCCCTGGTACAGCAGGTCCGGCACGGCCAGCACCGAGAGCAGCGAGGTGTTCTTCAGCTGCATGATCGACTGGCTCATCAGCGGCGGCACCATTTTCTTGAACGCCTGCGGCAGCAGGATGCGGCGCAGCAGCTGCAGGCGCGTCATGCCCAGCGCCTTGCCGGCCTCGGTCTGGCCGGCCTCGATGGAGATGATCCCGCCGCGCACGATCTCCGAATAGAACGCGCCGCCGTAGAGCGTCAGGCACAGCGTGGCGGCGGCCGTGGCCGAGAGTTCGAGGCCGGTGAGCACGGGCAGCGCGTAGTAGAACCACACGAGCTGCACCAGCACCGGCGTGCACCGGAACACCTCGATGTAGGCGCGCAGCGGCGCCGTGATGTACGGGTTGGTGGACAGGCGCCCCAGGCCGGTGACCACGCCCACCAGCAGCCCGAGCACCACGCAGACCACCGTGAACAGCAGCGTGTAGAGCAGCCCGCTGATGAGCAGCGAGCGGTACTTCCACAGCACCGCGAAGTCCCAGTCGTAGCCCGCGGAGGCCGCGCTGGCGCCGGCGAAGTGCTTGACCAGCGCCCAGGCACCGGCCAGCGCGAGCACCACCATCAGGGCCATGCCCAGACGGGAGCGCGAGCGGGGCGCCCCCTGCGATTCGGCGTATTCCATGGCCCGGCCTCAGAACTTGATTTCGGACGGGAAGGCGCTGGCGGGAACGCCGGCGAGTTTTTCCATGTTCTTCAGGATCACGCTGCGGACCTCGCCCTTGGCGCGAACCTCTCCCAGCCAGGCGTTGACGGC
>NZ_JBFTPJ010000815.1:0-2731 GCF_056398445.1 Variovorax sp. 01T439_2 | reverse complement strand
ACCTGCAACTGGCGCTCAATGCCGGCTGCGCGAGCGTGGGCGTGAGCTACGGCGCGCACGAGCCCGAGAGCTTCGACGAACTGAAGCCGCTGTTCGTCGCCCACTCGGTGGCCAGCCTGGAGGCATGGCTTCTGGAGAACGCCTGAAAATCGCGGCATGAGCGAAGAACAGCGCATTCCCCTGTGCAATGCCTCGGACCTGGTCGAAGGCAGCCGGGCCGTTCCCTTCGACGTGGTCTATGGCGGCGAAACCTGTCGGGCCTTCGCGGTGCGCTTCGAAGGGCAGCCGCATGCCTATCTCAACCGGTGCAGCCACGTGGCGATGGAGCTGGATTTCCAGCCCGACCGCTTCTTCGACGACAGCGGCCAGTGGCTGCTGTGCGCCACCCACGGCGCGGTCTACCGGCCGGACACCGGCGAATGCGCTGGCGGCCCGTGCCGCGGCGGGCTCGTGAAGATCGCCCTCAGCGAACGTGACGGCGTGGTGCACTGGCATACTGCCTGGAACCTCCATCCCCTGAGCTTTTGACAATGACCGACCCGAACCGCACGGAACCCGAAGGTTTTGATCCTTTTGAGCCGGCCACCCCCATTGCGTCCTCGCAGGGCGCGCCGAGAAACATGGCCAAAGACCCCACGCAGCGCCCCGGTTGGGAGCGTGCAACGCTCGAGAAACTCGCCTTCGYCTCGCTCAACGAACAAAAGGCGGCGCGCCGCTGGAAGACCTTCACGCGCCTGTCGTGGCTCGCCTTCTTCATCTTCCTGGTCTGGCTCGCGATGTCGCGCAGCACGCCGAGCACCGCCAAGACCACGGCCCACACGGCAGTGGTCGAGATCAAGGGCGAGATCGCCAACGGCGGCGACGCCAGCGCGGAATTCGTGGTCGCGGCCATGAAGACCGCGTTCGAGGACGAGGGCGCCAAGGGCATCGTGCTGCTGATCAATTCGCCGGGCGGAAGCCCCGTGCAGGCGGGCATCATCAGCGACGAGATCAAGCGCCTGAAGGCCAAGCATAAGAAGCCGATCTACGCGGTGGTCGAGGAAACCTGCGCCTCGGCCGCCTACTACATCGCCGCTGCCACCGACAAGATCTTCGTCGACAAGGCCAGCATCGTCGGCAGCATCGGCGTGCTGATGGACGGCTTCGGCTTCACCGGCGTGATGGAAAAGGTCGGCGTCGAGCGCCGGCTGCTGACGGCCGGCGAGAACAAGGGCTTCCTCGACCCGTTCAGCCCCATGAGCGATGCGCAGCGCGCCCATGCGCAGGCCATGCTGAACCAGATCCACACGCAGTTCATCAACGTGGTGAAGAACGGTCGCGGCGACCGGCTCAAGCTCGACACCCCGGGCCTTTTCAGCGGCCTCTTCTGGAGCGGCGAGCAGGCCGTCGAGTTCGGCCTGGCCGACCAGCTGGGCAATGTCGACTTCGTGGCGCGTGAAGTCATCAAGGCCGAAGAGGTCACCGACTACACCCGGCGCGACAACGTGGCCGAGAAGCTCGCGAAGAAATTCGGCGCGGCCATGGGCGCGGCCACCGTGCGCTCGCTGCAGTCCGCCACGCCGGCGCTGCGCTGAGGCCGGCAGCGGCGAGGCGTCTCAGGCGCGGCGGCTCTCGTCGCCCGTGAAGCGCGCCGAGGCCGCCAGCGCCGCGGCAAACACCACGACCACATAGAGGGCGGCCGTCAGCGAACTGGCCCGCGCGAGCAGCCCGATCACCGCCGGGCCGGCCATGAAACCCAGGTAGGCCACGGCCGAGACGGCGGCAATGCCGATGGCGGGCTCGACGCCGGGCACGCGCGCCGAGGCGCCGAACAGGATCGGCACCACGTTCGCAAAACCGATGCCGACGCCCGCGAAGCCGACCAGCGCGAGCCACGGCAGGTCGGTCAGCAGCACCAGCGCCATGGCCGCCGCCGCAAGAATGCCGCTGCCGCGCAGCAGCGCCGTCGGTGAAAAGCGCGCGCGCAGGGCGTCGCCGCCGAAGCGCGCGGCCGCCATGGCGGCGGAGAAGCTCGCGTAGGCCAGCGCGGCCTGCTTTTGCGGGCTGCCGAGTTCCTGCTGCATGTAGAGCACGCTCCAGTCGTAGATGGCGCCCTCGGCAATCAGGCCCAGCGCGGCGAGCACGCCAAGCACCGCCAGCGTGCCGCGGGGCAGCCGGAAGCGATGGTCTGCCGGGGCCGCATCGCTCGCAACGGGCGGCTTGGGCAGCATGTGCATCGAGGAGCAGGCAACCACCAGCACCATCGCCGCCGCCACCCAGAGCAGATGCGCCTGTGCGCCGAGCCCGGCTGCCAGCGCTGCGCTGCCGCTCGCGGCGCCGGCCATGCCGCCCAGGCTGAACATGCCGTGCATGCCGCTCATCAGGGGCTTGCCGCCGCGCAGCTCGAGTTGCGCCGCCTCGGTGTTGATGGCCACGTCGAACACGCTGGTCACAAGGCCGAAGGCCGCCAGCAACGCCAAAAGAAAAGGATAGCCCGGCATCGCGATCAGGCCGGCGAGCAGCAGGGCGTAGATAGAGCCGCAGAGCGCAGCCATGCGGCGCGGGCCGTGGCGGCCGATCCAGCGGCCGGCGCTGGTCAGCCCGAACATCGCGCCGGCGCCGGCCGCGAGCAGCGCCAGCCCGAGCTCGGCCTCGTCGATGCCGTAGTGCGCCTTGACCGTCGGAACGTGGACGCCCCAGGTCGCAAAGATGAATCCGGACGAAAAGAATTGCGTACGCGAGGCCCAGCGCG
>NZ_JBFTPJ010000814.1:0-2740 GCF_056398445.1 Variovorax sp. 01T439_2 | reverse complement strand
GTGGATGCCGGTGTAGAAGTCGGTGTAGTCGCCGATGCGGCAGGGCACGGCCATTTCGGCCTTCGATTGCGGCAGCAGCGCCTTGGCCCAGGCCGCCTGCTGGCTGCTGCCTTCGGCCAGGCCCGCGGAGATGGCCGCGCGCAGGGCCTGCCGCTCCTTCACGCCCGCGTTCATCAGCGCGTTCATGTCGTCGCTGTCGACGAGGCCGGCCGCCTTCAGGTCCAGGACCTGGTCGCCGATGGCCACGCCGATGCGGAAAGCCTCGCTGCTGCCGGCCGTGCGGAAGCGCCCGAAGGGCAGGTTCTGGATCGGGAAGTCGCAGCCGGCTTGGTTGGCGGAGGCGACCCAGCTGCGCAGCTTCGGGTCGTGGGTGGCGTTCAGTGCGGTGGTACTCATGGCGTGTCTTTCCTTGAAATTCGGTTCAGTCGGCGGTCATGCCGGCTTTCCTGGCAACGTCGCCCAGGCGCTGGTATTCGGTTTGCGTGAGCGTGGCCAGCTCCTGCGCGGTCGAGCCGCGCGGCGAGAAGCCGGCCTGCTGCAGCTTGGCCTTCACCTCGGGCATCGCGAGCGCCTCGACGAAGGCTTCGTTCAGCGCCTTCACGATGGGCGCCGGCAGGTTCGCCGGGCCGTACACGCCGAACCACGGGTCCAGCGCATAGCCCTTGAGCCCGGCCTCGGCCATCGTCGGCACATCGGGCAGCGAGGGCGAACGCGCCGGCCCCGCCACCGCCAGTGCGCGCAGCTTGCCGGCCTGGATGTGCGGCAGCGACGCCGGCAGGTTGTCGAACATCAGGCCGATGTTGTTGCCCAGCATGTCGGTGATGGCCGGGCCGCTGCCCTTGTACGCCACGTGCACGAGCTCGGTGCCGGTCATCTGCGCGAACATCACGCCCGCCAGGTTCATCGAGGTGCCGGCGCCGGCCGTGGCGTAGGGCAGGCCGGGGTTCTTCTTCGCGGCCGCGACCAGGTCGGACACCGACCTGATCGGCGAGCTGGCCGGCACTTCGAGCACGATGGTCGAGGTGCCGAGCAGGCTGATGGCCGTGAAGTCGCGGCGTGGATCGAAGGCCATCGACTTGTAGATGTGCGGGTTGAGCGCATTGGTCGAAATGGCGCCGAAGCCGATGGTGTAGCCATCGGGCGCGGCCTTGGCCACGGCGTCCATGCCGATGTTGCCGCCCGCGCCGCCGCGGTTGTCGATCAGCACCGGCTGGCCCAGCTTCTGCGAAACCTGCTGGCCCACGGTGCGCGCCACCAGGTCGGTGGTGCCGCCGGGCGTGTAGGGCACGATGAAGCGGATGGGCTTCGACGGAAAGTCCGCCGCGTGCGCCGCGAGCAGGGGCGCGGCAAGCAGCGCGATGGCGGCCGCGCGGCGCGTGGTACCGAATGCGTTCTTCATGGCTTGAACTGGTCCTTCAGGCCCGCCCAGCAGTCGGCGTAATCGGTGTCGAGCGCGGGGCTCTTGAGCGCGAAGTCCGTCGGAATGAACCGGTAGCGGCTCTCGAACATGAACGCCAGCGTGTTGTCCAGCTTGTGCGGCTTCAGGTCGGCGTGCGTGGCCTTGTCGAAGGCTTCCTCGTCGGGGCCGTGCGGCACCATGCAGTTGTGCAGGCTCGCGCCGCCGGGCTTGAAGCCGCCCGGCTTGGCGTCGTATTCGCCGAGCACAAGGCCCATGAACTCGCTCATGAGGTTGCGGTGGAACCAGGGCGGACGGAAGGTGTTCTCCATCACCATCCAGCGCGGCGGAAAGATCACGAAGTCGCAGTTGGCCGTGCCGGGCGTGTCGCTCGGCGAAGTCAGCACGGTGAAGATCGAGGGATCGGGATGGTCGAAGCTGATGGAGCCGATCACCATGAAATTGGCCGTGTCGTACTTCACCGGCGCCAGGTTGCCGTGCCAGGCGACCACGTTGAAGGGCGACTGCCTGGCCGGCGCCTTCCAGAAGCGGCCGCCGAATTTCTTCACCAGCTCGTAGGCGCCGCCGTCGTCCTCGAAGGCCGCCACGGGCGCCTGGAAGTCGCGCGCGTTGGCCAGGCCGTTGGAGCCGATCGGGCCGAGCTCTGGCAGGCGGAAGTGCGCGCCGTAGTTCTCGCAGACGTAGCCGCGCGAGAGCCCGTCGGGCAGGGCCACCTTGAAGGCCATGCCGCGCGGCAGCAGCGCGATCTCGCCGGGCTTCACGTCGAGCACGCCGAACTCGGTGGTGATCACGAGGCGGCCCTGCTGCGGCACCACCAGCATCTCGCCGTCGGCGTTGACGAAGGCGCGCTTGTCCATCGAGCGGCCCGCCAGGTACATCAGCGAGCCGATGCCCACCTGCGATTCGGCATCACCATTGGCCGCGATGGTGTGCATGCCGTCGATGAAGTCCGCTGCGGCCGCGCCGCCCTCGAGCGGCATCGGGTGCCAGCGCAGCGGCTCGGGCGGCAGCGCGATCTCGCGGTCGGCGCCGGTGGTCCAGTGCGCCTGCGCATACGGCTGGTAGCGGCCCGACACCACCGAAGGCTGGCGGCGATACAGCCAGCTGCGGCGGTTCTCATGACGCGGCGCGGTGAAGGCGGTGCCCGAGAGCAGCTCGGTGTAGAGGTCGAAGGGCGCGCGCTGCGGGTTGTTGCGGCCCTGCGGCAGGGCGCCGGCAACGGCTTCCGAGGCGTACTCGTTGCCGAAGCCGCTCTGGTAGCGCCGCTCGCTATGGATGGTTGGATGGGTCATGGTCGCTATGGATGGTTGGATGGGTCATGGT
>NZ_JBFTPJ010000813.1:0-2742 GCF_056398445.1 Variovorax sp. 01T439_2 | reverse complement strand
GCACTGGCCCAGGCGCACGGCCCGCAGCGCGCACGGCAGATGCTGGCGGAGCTCGCCCGCCTCGCGCGGCAGCAGCGCATCGGCTGGCAGCCCGAGCTGGCGACGCCGTACGTCAACACCATCGCGGCGGAAGACCAGCCGCCGTTCCCGGGCGACCTGGCCGTCGAGGAGCGGTTGGCTTCGCTGATGCGCTGGAATGCGCTTGCGATGGTGGCGCGTGCGAACCAGGCTTATGGCGAGCTCGGCGGCCACATCGCGAGCTATGCGAGCGCGGCCGATCTGTTCGAGACGGGGTTCAATCATTTCTTCCATGCGCGCAAGGACACGGGCGAAGGCACACACCGCGGCGACCTCGTGTTCTTCCAGCCCCACAGCGCACCGGGCGTCTATGCCCGCGCCTACCTCGAAGGCCGCCTGACCGAAGAAGACCTCAAGCACTATCGCCAGGAACTCACCGCGCCCGCCTTCACCGAAGGCCGCGGCGCGCGCGGCCTCAGCAGCTACCCGCATCCCTACCTGATGCCGGACTTCTGGCAGTTCCCGACCGGCTCGATGGGCATCGGCCCGATCAGCTCGATCTACCACGCGCGCTTCATGCGCTATCTCACGCACCGCAACCTCTTGAACTGCGAAGGCCGCAAGGTCTGGGGCGTGTTCGGCGACGGCGAGATGGACGAGCCCGAATCGATGAGCGCCCTCACGCTGGCCGCGCGCGAAAAACTCGACAACCTCGTGTGGGTCGTCAACTGCAACCTGCAGCGCCTCGATGGCCCGGTGCGCGGCAACGGCCGCATCATCGACGAGCTCGAGAAGCTCTTTGCCGGGGCAGGATGGAACGTCATCAAGCTGGTCTGGGGCAGCGACTGGGACGGGCTCTTCGCGCAGGACGTGAGCGGTGCGCTGGCGCGCGTGTTCGCCGAAACCGTCGACGGCCAGATGCAGACCTTCGCGGCCAAGGACGGCCGCTTCAACCGCGACAACTTCTTCGGCCAGAACCCCGAGCTCGCGCGCCTGGCCGAAGGCATGACCGACGAGCAGATCGACCGCCTGAAGCGCGGCGGCCACGACCTCGTGAAGATCCATGCCGCCTATGCCGCCGCGGCCGCGCACAAGGGCCGGCCCACCGTGATCCTCGCCCACACCAAGAAGGGCTACGGCATGGGCAGCGCCGCGCAGGGCAAGATGACCACGCACTCGCACAAGAAGATGGGCGACGTCGACCTCATCGAATTCCGCGACCGCTTCAGCCTGCCGCTGACCGATGCGCAAGCCATTGCGATGGACTTCTACCGTCCGCCCGAAGACAGCGCCGAGATGAAGTACCTGCGCAGCCACCGCGAAGCGCTCGGCGGTGCCATGCCGCGCCGCGAGACCGCCTGCGAGGTGGTGCCCAAGCCCGAGATCGCAAGCTACGCGCAGTTTGCGACCGCGGCCGCCGGCAAGGAAATGAGCACCACCATGGCCTTCGTGCGCATGCTGGGCAACCTGCTGAAGGACAAGGCGCTGGGCCCGCGCATCGTGCCCATCGTGGCCGACGAGGCGCGCACCTTCGGCATGGCCAACCTGTTCAAGCAGGTCGGCATCTATTCGAGCGTGGGCCAGCGCTATGCACCCGAGGACATCGGCTCGGTGCTGAGCTACCGCGAAGCCACCGACGGCCAGATCCTCGAGGAAGGCATCAGCGAAGCCGGTGCCATCGCGAGCTGGACGGCCGCGGCCACCAGCTACAGCGTGCACGGCCTCGCGATGCTGCCCTTCTACATCTACTACTCGATGTTCGGCTTCCAGCGCGTGGGCGATGCGATCTGGGCCGCGGCCGACCAGCGCGCGCGCGGCTTCCTGCTGGGCGCCACCTCGGGCCGCACCACGCTCGGCGGCGAAGGCCTGCAGCACCAGGACGGCACGAGCCACCTCGTGGCCGCGACCATTCCCAACTGCAAGGCCTACGACCCGGCCTTTGCGGGCGAGATGGCGGTGATCGTCGACGCGGGCATCCGCGAGATGATGGTCGAGCAGAAGGACGTGTTCTATTACGTCACGCTCATGAACGAGAACTACGCGCAGCCCGACGTGCCGCAAGGCGCGGAGGCCGGCATCCTGCGCGGCTGCTATCGCTTCGGCACGTACGCGCCGGCCTCGGGCAAGGCGAAGAAGAAGGTCACGCTGATGGGCTCGGGCGCGATCCTCACCGAGGTGGTCAAGGCCGCGCAGCGGCTGGCCGATGAAGGCATCGAGGCCGAGGTGTTCAGCGTCACGAGCTGGAGCGAGCTCGCGCGCGACGGCCTGGCTTGCGAGCAGCGCGCGATTGCGGGCGAGAAGGAAGCGGGCGTGCCGTTCGTCGCGCAGCAGCTCGGTGCCGGCAAGGCGCCGATCATCGCCGCCACCGACTACGTGCGCGCCGTGCCCGAGAGCGTGCGCGCCTTCCTGCCCGAAGGCCGCCGCTACCTCACGCTCGGCACCGACGGCTTCGGCCGCAGCGACACGCGCGCGGCGCTGCGCAGCTTCTTCGGGGTGGATGCGGCGAGCATCGCGAACGCGGCGCGCCACGCGCTCGGGTGAGTCCCGCGGACGGCGCCTGGTCGTGCAGGCCTGCGTTAGAGTCGCAGGCCCCCTCCCTTTCGCGCCCATGACCGCCCGCTTCCAATCCATCGCTCCCGGTGCCCGCCTCGCCGACCAGGTGGCCGATGCCTTGGCCGCCGAAGTGCGCAGCGGTCGCCTGTCCGAGGGCGACCGCCTGCCGAC
>NZ_JBFTPJ010000812.1:0-2744 GCF_056398445.1 Variovorax sp. 01T439_2 | reverse complement strand
CTTCAGGAGCTTCTGCAGCGTGATGGGTTTTTCAAGGAAAGCGAAGGCGCCGATGCGGGTGGCGTCGACGGCGGTGTCGATGGTGGCGTGGCCGCTCATCATGATGACGGGCATGCTCAGCAGCCCGGCGGTGGACCATTCCTTGAGCAGCGTGACGCCGTCGGTGTCGGGCATCCAGATGTCGAGCAGCACGAGGTCGGGTCGTGCGCGCTGCCGCGCTGCGCGTGCCTCGGCCGCGTTTTCCGCCAACTCCACGTTGTGGCCTTCGTCATTGAGAATTTCGAAGAGCAGGTCCCTAATGCCCAGCTCGTCATCGACCACGAGAATGTTTGCCATGAGTGCTGCTTGTTGTATGCGCCGGTATCTGCAATGTGTGTAGGGTCCGCCAGCCGCCCCATCGTCTGCGCGCGACGGGTTTGTTTCACGCTCAGGCGGCGGAAGACTTCGGATCTTCGGTGTGAGCGACCGCTGTTTGCGGCTCGCCTGCCAGCGCGAATGATAGCGAGACTTGCGCCCCTGCTACAGCCCCATCGACAACGCGGTTCGAAAGCTCGATGCGCGCGCCGTGCTCGTCCGCGATCTTCTTGACCACGGCCAGTCCCAAACCTGTACCTTTTGTTTTCGTGGTGACGTAGGGCTCGAACGCGCGCTTGAGGATGTTCTCGGCAAAGCCCGGTCCACTGTCCTGCACGGTGAGGCGCACGCGCTGGCCCGAATCGCCTAGGCGGGTGCGGATGACGACCTCGCCGGCGCGGCCGGTGGTGCTGGCGGCGGCCTCGGCGGCGTCCTGGGCGTTCTGCAGCAGGTTGTGGATGACCTGGCGGATCTGCTGGGCGTCGCCGCGGATGGGCGGGCAGCGCTCGTCGAGTTCGGAGCGCAGCGCGATGGGCGCGTTCTCGGCGCTGTAGAGCTGGAGCACGTCGGCCAGCAACGCGTTGAGGTCGACCGGCTTCAGGTCGGCCGCGGGCAGGCGGGCGTAGTCGCGGAATTCGTTGACCAGCCGCTTCATGGCGTCGACCTGGTCGACGATGGTCTTGACCGACTTGACGAGCACGGCCTGCTCGGGCGGCGCGACCTTGCCCGAGAGCTTCATTTCGAGCCGCTCGGCCGAGAGCTGGATGGGCGTGAGCGGGTTCTTGATCTCGTGGGCGAGGCGGCGCGCCACTTCGCCCCAGGCCTGGGCGCGCTGGGCGGAGACGATTTCGGAGATGTCGTCGAACACCAGCAGCCGCGCGGCCCCCGGCAGCTCGGCGCCGCGCGCCACGATGTTGATGGCGCTGTCCTGCTGCGGCAGGTCGGTGCCGCTGGCATGCAGCTCGAAGGCGTGCTGCCAGTGGTCCAGGCCGTGCTGCAGGCGCTCGACCTGGAATTCGTCGAACTGCTGCTGCACGCTGTTGCCGAAGTCCGCGAGCCCGGGCACCTGGGCGAGCGGCATGCCCTCGTAGGCAGCCAGGGGCGCGCGCAGCACGCGGGTGGCGCCGGGGTTGGTGGAAAGGATGGTGCCCTTGGCGTCGAGCACGATCACGCCGGAGGTCAGGTTGTCCAGGATGGTCTGCAGGTTGGCGCGCGCGGCGTCGAGCTGGCCCATGGTCTTTTCGACGGCGCCGCGGGCATCGGCCAGTTGCTGGGTCATGACGGCGAAGGAGCGCGTGAGGCCGCCCAGCTCGTCCTTGCCCTGCAGCACGGCGGTCGGCCGCAGGTCGCCGCCGGCCACCTGGCGCACGCCGTCCGCCAGCACGAGCAGCGGCCGCGCGAGCTGGTTGCCGAACAGCACGGCCAGCAGCACGGCGCCGAACACGGCCAGGAAAAGGCTCAGCGTGAGGGTGCCGATGTACATGCGCCGCAGGCCCTCGCGGGCCAAGGCCCGCTCCTGGTATTCGCGGTTGGCCTCCTGCACGGCGAGTGCGTTGGCCACCACCGCGGGCGGCAGCGGCTGCGTCACCTGCAGGAAGCGCGGTGCGGTATCGAAATCGAAGCCCGGCCGCTGCACCATCGCGAGGGCGCGCACGCTGGCAGGCGGCACGTTGGCGCCCGGCGCCGCGGTTTCGTCCAGGCCCTCGATGTGGGCGATGGCGCGGTCGGCGCGCACCTGCCGCAGCTGCTGGGTGGTCGGCCGCTCGGGGTTGAGCTGGAAGCGCGAGGCGCCGGCGCCGGCCACCAGCTGGCCGGTGCCGGTCCAGAGCACCACGTCGCTGGCCTGGAGCTGGTCGCGGATGCGCTCGAGGACGAGGCCGGCGCTCGCGTCGGGCACCTGCACCAGCTGGGCGCTGGCCACGCGCGTCTTGGCGGCCAGGTCGTCCGCAAGCGAGTCGAGCGTGGCGCGGCCGAGGTTCAGGCCGGCGTCGAGCGCGCCTTCCACCTTGACGTCGAACCAGCTTTCGATCGAACGCGCCACGAACTGGTAGGACACCACGTAGACCAGCGCGCCCGGCACCACGCCCACCAGCGCGAAGATGGCCGCCAGCTTGATGAGCAGGCGGCTGCCGAACTTGCCCTGGCGCAGCCGCCGCAGCAGCCGGAAGGCGACCCAGCCGATCACCAGCACCAGCAGCACCGCCACCACCACGTTGATGCCGAACAGCCGCACGTAGTAGCGCTCGTACAGCGCGCGGTTGTTGGTGGCCTGGGCCAGCAGGAACATCAGCACCAGGCCGATGGCCGTGACCAGCGCGGCGCCCACGCCGACGGCCCAGCGCAGCGCGCGCGCGCGGCGGGCGGCGGGCGTGGCCGCTGCGCCGCTGCGC
>NZ_JBFTPJ010000811.1:0-2755 GCF_056398445.1 Variovorax sp. 01T439_2 | reverse complement strand
CGCTCTGGCCCATGGCCCAGCCGATGTCGTTGCGGATCAGCCAGCCGCGCTCGCCCATCAGGCTGGTCTCGCCATCGAAGCCGCGCACCGTGTAGCGCCCGCCGATGGCGAAGCGGTCCTGCGGCGTGAGCGGCGTGCGGTTCCACTGCGCGCGCACCAGGCCTGAATAGCGCAGCTTCTCTTCGCCCAGCTTGAACGGCGCGTTCAGGCTCACCTCGGCCGTGTACAGCCGCATGCGCGAGGTGCCTTCGCCGAACGCCTCCTCCGGCGCCGCGATGGCCCCGAAGCCGCCCGTGCCATGCTTGTAGGCGAGCGTGCCCTCCAGGGTGGCCTCGCCGATGAACTCCTTGTGGTTCAGCCCGAGCTCCCAGCCGCCCACCACCCGGTGCTRCACCTCGACCTCGGTGTCGTCCACGAAGTTGCGCGATTCCCTGCGGAAGCCCTTCAGCGCCAGCGTGGTCTTGCGGCGCTGGTCGCGGTACAGCAGGCGCGAGAGCTTGACTTCGGCGTTGTTGGTCTTGCCCGCGTAGACATAGTCCTGGTTCAGCCCGGCCACGCGTTGGTGGTACTGGCTGTTGGAGGCCGTGAGGCCCAGCATCCAGTAGCCGTAGGGCAGCGAGTAGTGCACCGTCTGGCCTTCGGTGCCCTTGGCCGGATCGCTGAAGACGTGGCCATTGATGTTGTGGTTGGCGCTGACATAGAACAGGTCGTTCAGGCCCAAGGGGTTGTCCAGCGACACCGTGGCGCCGGCCTGGTAGCGGCCGGTCGCCTCGGTGCCGCTGTCGTCCAGGCTCAGGGTGACGCGCCACTTCTTGGCCTGCACGTACTTGACCACGAGGTCGCTGTCGCCTGGCCTGGCATTCGGTGCGGTCGAGGGCTCGATCTGGATGTCGGCCTCGGCCGTGGGCGCGCGCTTGAGGTTCTCCAGGCCCTGCTCGATGTCGCGCAGGTTCAGCAAATCGCCCGGACGGGCGGGAATGGCCGAAGCCAGCAAGGCACCGCTGCCCAGCAGCGTGGATGAAGAATCCGGCGTGGTCCGGATGGCCGCGATGCGCCCGGGCACCAGAGACAGGGTCAAGGTGCCGGTGGAGAGATCCTGCGGCGCGGCCAGCACGCGAGTGGTGACGAACCCGCGCGCAATCGCCGCCTGCTGGGCACGGGCCAGGACCACATTCACGCCGCCGGTGCCCAGGCACCGGCCCAGCGGTGAATCGTTGCCCTCGGGGCCGGAGAGATCAGCAACAGCCCACTGGAAGGCCTCGGCCTGCTCGCCGACCAGCAATACGCGGTCGATGCGAAAGCACGGCGCTTCGGAGGCCGCGATGCGCTGAGTGGGTGCGGGCGGTGCGGCCTGCAGCCGCAGGTCGACCGTGCGCTCGTTCTGCTCGCGCAGGGCGCGCTCGCGTTCCTGCTGGCGTTGCTGTTCGACGAAGGGTTGGGGAGTGCTCGCCAGTTGGGCTGACGCGAGCGACGGCAGGCCGAGGATGGCCGTGGTCAACAGCGCACGCGCAAGCGGTCTATTTTGGGTGTTCATTTGGAATGTGCTCTTACGCGGCGCGCAAAGGGGCAACGGCCATGCGGTCATGCCGTCAGGTTGCTTGTGGTGCGGGTTATCTGGGCGGACGCGCGCAGCTCGGCGCATCCTTCGTTTCGACCGGCGCGCCGTCCATCGAAGTCACCGAAAGTGAACATGCCATTGGCCCGGCCTTGAAAAGGTGCACTCGGTATCTCGCGCCGGGCTTCGGGGTCAAGATCTTTGCCGCCCAGGGACAACTCGTCGCCGGCATGACGGTCTTTCTCTGGCTCAGATAGTCATAGCCAGCTGAGGAATAGCGCGTCCACTGACCCGCGATCAGAATCGGCTTATCGGCAGGGGCCGCGATCTTCCAAGGGCCCGGCGCGTCCGCTCTGCGTAGGTAGGAGTCCATCTGCTGCAGGTACGCCACCCGTTTGGTGTCGAGGCAGTCGTCGCCGTCCTGCACGGCTTCTGTCTTGGCTTTGAACTGCGAGTTGGTTCCGAATTCGGACTCGAAGAAGAACTCCGAATCGCCTGCTTGGGCCGCATAGTTGTATTCGGGCTTGGGATAGCCAGCGCCGTCGTATGCGCAACCGGCCAGCCAGAACGCAACCAGCAATGCAAGACTTGGCGCGGAGAACCTATTTTTTAGCATCTGGAGAATCAATAGGATTGGCGAGAATGCAGCTTCGAACGCCGTCATTCAATTTTCATCGCGGACATTAAGCGCGTAGAAGAGCGAGAGTGCCGCGCAAGAATCAGACAACGCGTGCGAACACATGCCCGCTAGGAAGTGGAAAGTTGTCGATACAAGCCTCGCACCGTYAGGCCTTCATCACTCTCGAGTCGATGGTACAGACCAGAAAGCAGCTCGTCTGGTACCGCGGGTCCGATTGGCCACAAGCGCGACCAAGGGAATTTCATGAGTGGGTGATTGACCTGTGGATTCACAAGGCCTGCTTGCTCTCGCAACCGAAACAACATCAGCACCTCAACGGGAAAATGGCTGAAGCTATTTGAAAAATCGGCGAACTCTTGAACGCCAGTCAAACGAGTATGTTGATTGCACAGTTGCACGAGCCATTTTCCGAGGGTCTCGGAGTCCTGAGTGTCCCAGTTCTGCAGTATTTCCTCTGCTACTGCATAGCGCGGATAGTTCGTACCCGGATAGTCGATGCGCCGCACATCGCCCGGATAGTCGATGCGCCGCACATCGCACCACAAACGCAAGATCCATTG
>NZ_JBFTPJ010000810.1:0-4606 GCF_056398445.1 Variovorax sp. 01T439_2 | reverse complement strand
GCTGGTAGACGCTGTCCACGCGCTTTGCCACCAAGCCTTCCAGCTTGAGCGGGATGACGGCCTCCTTGAACAGCTGAGCTGCGCCGGTTTCGAAGTGGCTCATGTACATGTCGAGGGCAACGGCTTTTTGAGAATCTTGGCGAGCGCGGCTTTACGCTTGAGCAGCGGCTGCCGCGTGATGTCCACCCCGCGGTGCACCAGCAGGTCGAAGACGCAGTAGACGACGTCCGGGCAACCCGGATACCGGCGCCGGCGCCGTGCCCGATCCTGCAGCTGGTTGAAGTCGCTGCGGCCCAGCTCGTCGAGCACACACACCTCGCCGTCCGCCACGCACTGCCCAGCTTTCACCATGGCCAGACTCTGCGTGATCTCGGGAAACCATTTCGTGGCATCGGTGCCGTTGCGAGTACGCAGCTGCACCGTGCCGTCAAACTCGGCCAGGATCCGGTAGCCGTCCATTTTCAACTCGTAGATCCACCCCGACTCGTCAAGGTCAAGCGGCCGTTCGTCGAGCAGCATGGGCCGGAGATCGTCAAGCTTGACCATGCAGCCACGCTGCTCTCGCTCCCAGCCGGCGCGTGTAAGTCGAAAGCCCTATTTCACTAATCCGGCGCGAGCCCCCTATCAACTCTGATAGTGGCGCACCGCAGCCGCTCGCGCGAAATTGCTGTCTTGAAGCACGTCGCTTCGCCGATGGAGAAAGCGGTGGAAATCGACCCTCAAACCTTCGAGACCTGGAAGCAGCTCTACTCTCGCTGGAACAGAGCGCGCGGACGAGCGCTCAAAGCGCGTTTCGACGCGAACATCGCCCTTTTGAATTGCGCCTATGGCGTCGGCCCTCCACCGACCCGCACGCAGTTGATCAGGGCTAAGCGTCTGGAAGACGACGCCGAAATGCTGCGGCTCAGCATGGACGAGAAGATCTTCAGCATGTCGGGCGTCGAGTGGACCGAGGATGGCCAGACCCGACTTAAGCGATAGCGCATGCGCCGATTTGCTGGTTCGAGCTTCAACCGTCCTCAGGTTCCGGTTTGGGTGTGCCGAGCGGGGCCACCACGGCCGGCGCTGGCCCGGCGTCGAACACTTCGACCGGCGACAGCTTCAGCAGCGTCTTAGCCTCTTCGACAGTGCCAGCCAGCCACAGGTCGAACTCGTGCACCTCGAGCGGGATGACGGAGCGCTTGTCTTGCTTGTCGGGCGCCAGCTTCGGATCGGGCTTGTGCATGCGGCTCATCAGCGGATGCGCGTCGGCGTTGAGCGTGAGCATGGTGTAGCTCTCGTGAATCTCGCCGGTGGCTTTGTCGGTCCAGGTGTTCCACAGACCAGCCAGGCCCCACGGTGCGCCGTCGGTGCGGCGGAACTGCCACCACTCGTTCTTCCCCGTTTCCCAGTTCGGCTCGTCGAAGGCGACCGCCGGGATGATGCAACGTTGGCCGCGCCTCCATGGGTCCTTGTAGCTGGCCTTCGCCTCGAGCTCTTCGCTGCGGGCGTTGTTGGTCGGGTACTTGAGCTTCGGCTCCTTCGCGAACCATGGAATCAGGCCCCACTGGCCCGTGACCAGCTCGCGCTCGTAGCCCGTGACGTCCTTGGCCCGGCGGATGAACGGCCCGAGGTAGCGCGGGTAGACCGCCTTCACCCAGCGGGGCGGACCGTTCTGGCGCACGTGCCAGAAGCTCTCGATCTCGTAATCATCAGGGGAGATGTAACGGTTGCACATTGGCCGGATTCTGCACTCGGGAACGGATTGACGGGCATTTAGCTCGGTCCGATACTGTATGCCTTTACAGTACTTTTGGGGAGGCGAATATGCCTGCTTCGTTGAGCGCAGAGCGCGAGGAATGCTCGGAAGACGTAGTCCTGCTGCGGTGGCACGGCAACTGGATGTCGCGCGAGAGAGTGACCAGCCAGGGAGGCATGCCTGGCGTGCTCGATTTTCGAAAGGCGAATCGCGAGCACTACGGCAACACGATGCAGGCGCGCCTCCTGAGCATCAAAGACCCGCAGAAGGACCTGCTGCCGGTTTTGCAATATGCGCGCGTGTTGACGATCAAGGAAGGCGGCGTGCTGATCGATGGCGTCGAGATCAGTGCTCGTGGGGTCAAGAGCAAGCCGATTCAGACCCGACAGACCTGGTGGTGCGTGACCGAGCACGAGGTCGGCTTCGCGGCGCTCGAGCGGATGAACGCTCGCAGCTCGTCGGGCTTCGATGTGAATGACGATGAGGAAGCGGGATTGCTGCCGGCCTGGCCACGATGACTGCCCGCCCGTGCAAGACACGAGTCTCCGGTAGAAATCCGGCGCGCGTGAGACCGTCCAATCGCTTCTCACAGAGTTAGCAAACTGGGTCCGCCGCGCGCGGACTTTTCTTTTTTGGCGGCGAAACACGCCTAGGCATTGACATTACTTTACCTTTTTGGTACAATAATCGCAAAGCAAGAAAAATTTCTGCACCACACCGCAACCAACCCAAGAGGATTCACCATGGCACTCACTGATTTTGGAAAGGCGATTCGCAAGGCGCGAATCGACACTGGCGAGACGCTCGGGTCGATGGCGGACGCTATCGGCGTCACGCCTTCGTTCCTGAGCAGCATCGAGACCGGCCGCAAAAAGGTTCCGGACGGCCTGGTCGCGCAAGTTGAGGCATTCTTCGCCACCCACGGCGTAAAGATCGAACGGCTGGCCGACCTGGCGGCCGTTGCAAATAAATCCGTGCCGCTCGACGGCTTGTCCCCCCAACACCAGATGCTGGTCGCGGGCTTCGCGCGCTCAACGCTCGATGCTGAGACTTTGGAAAAAATGGCCGCACTTCTGGCCGCTTCGAACAAGGTGAAATGACCATGTCCGGCCAGCCTCCGTACCTGCCTTACCAACTTCGCGGCCACATCGTGGCTCCCCGCGGCATTGATGCAATCCGCGCGATTGCAGTCGACGCCCGCAAGATCCTCGGCCTGGCTGACGAGCCCGTCTCGATGCCCCACTTCCTGGATGACCTCTCCTTGTTCGGAGTAACGGTCGACATCATCGAAGACGAGAACGACATGTTGATGATGGCGGGCGTGGAGGCTGTCTGCGTGCCGGAAACAGCAATGATCAATCTCACACCAGGCACTTACGACGCCGCGCGGCGCAACGATCCGCGCACGCGCTTCACCATCTTCCACGAACTCGGGCACTTCGTGCTGCAGCACAACAAGGCTTTGGCGAGGGCCAACTATGTCGCCAAGCCMTACATCGACTCCGAATGGCAGGCAGATCAGTTCTCCGCGGAGATGATCATGCCGTTGGATGTGATGCTGAGGCGCGGCCTGCGTACCCCGACACAAGTTGCACGGTTTTTCCAGGTTTCATTCCCGGCGGCCAACAACCGGGTCAATCAACTCGTCAAGTACGGTGCGATCAAATGAAAGGCCCATGAATAGAAACTCCATTCATGGGCCCTCAAGGAGGATGTAGGGAGTACCAGTCCCGACCATCCGATACCGAATACGGGTGAGGTATCGATAGCTCTTTTCAGAGGCTTGAAAGTGTACTCCTCTTTCAAGTTTTGAGCACTCCGACGATCCCGGCAACCTCTCTTTACAAGGAGCTCAAGCATGAGCACTCCGGAAAAAGAGGAAGGCGGCCACTGGGTGTTTTGCCGGTCCATTCACAAGAATGGCAAGGTGATCTACCCGAAGAAGGGTCAGTTCTTCCGCTTCTGGGTTAAGGACAAGAAGTAAGTCCTATCACCCCAGCTGCTGTTGGCCATGCCGACAGGAAGATCATCAGAGGTCTTCAGTCCCCTAATGAAAGGCCGCCCTCGAGGCGGCCTTTTTCATGGGCGCTCGCCGGTACCACTGGCCGATGGCAAACCTCCTCTCAACGATCATGCGCTCATCAAAACAAGCCAGCGGGTTCCGCTTCCACATCCCAACTGAAGATCACCAACTCGCTCCGCTGCGCGGTGCCCCCCGCTCGGTTGTTCAATGAATAGCCGATGTCCAGGCTTTCCATATGGAAGCCGGAAAAGCACCGCCGAATGTCGGGGTGGTCGTTGATGCTCAAGATGGCCTTCCCCTGCAGCGACTTCATCATGTTGGCCATGGCTTCGTACTCTGCCCAAGGAAACGGGACCCCGTAGCCCTCGGTTTGCCAATAGGGAGGGTCAAGATAGAACAAGGTGTGCGCACGGTCGTAGCGCCGCATGCACTCTCGCCAGTCCAAATGCTCTACGTGCGTGCCTGCCAGTCGAAGGTGAGCTGCGCTGAGTTGCTCTTCGACCCGCAGCAAGTTCACCGGCGGCGCGGTGGTGGCGGTGCCCCACGTCTGACCGTCGACCTTGCCGCCGAACGCGTGATGCTGCAGATAGAAGAACCGCGCCGCGCGCTGAATGTCGGTCATGCCAGCTGGCGGGGTGTCTTGCAGCCACTTGAACACCTGGCGACTCGACAACGCCCATTTGAACTGGCGCACGAATTCCTCGAGGTGGTGCTGCACCACACGGTAAAGATTGACCAACTCGCCATTGACGTCGTTGATGACCTCAACGTCGGCGGGTGGGCGCAAGAAATACAGCGCCGCGCCTCCGGCGAAAACCTCCACGTAGCAAGTGTGCGGTGGGAAC
>NZ_JBFTPJ010000809.1:0-2763 GCF_056398445.1 Variovorax sp. 01T439_2 | reverse complement strand
GCGCTGAGCTGGCCGTCCATCTGGTGGCTCTCGTCGAGGAACATCAGCGCATCCTTCGGCAGGTAGTCGGTCAAGGTGGCGGGCGGCTCGCCCGGCGCGGCGCCCGAGAGGTGGCGCGTGTAGTTCTCGATGCCCTTGCAGTGGCCGATCTCGGCGAGCATCTCCAGGTCGAAGCGGGTGCGCTGCTCCAGGCGCTGCGCCTCCACCAGCTTGCCCTGCGAGACGAATTCCTTGAGCCGCTCGGCCAGCTCGATCTTGATGGTCTCGACCGCGCTCAGCACCTTGTCGCGCGGCGTCACGTAGTGGCTCGACGGGTATACGGTGAAGCGCGGGATCTTCTGGCGGATGCGGCCCGTGAGCGGATCGAACAGCTGCAGCGTCTCGATCTCGTCGTCGAACAGCTCGATGCGGATGGCCAGCTCGCTGTGCTCGGCCGGAAACACGTCGATGGTGTCGCCGCGCACGCGGAAGGTGCCGCGCGAAAAGTCCTGCTCGTTGCGGGTGTACTGCATGCGGATCAGCCGCCCGATCACGTCGCGCTGGCCGATCTGGTCGCCCACCCGCATGATGAAACGCATCTGCGTGTAGTCCTCGGGCGTGCCGATGCCGTAGATAGCGCTCACCGTGGCCACGATGACCGTGTCGCGCCGCTCCAGCACGCTCTTGGTGGCCGACAGGCGCATCTGCTCGATGTGCTCGTTGATCGAGCTGTCCTTCTCGATGAACAGGTCGCGCTGCGGCACATAGGCCTCGGGCTGGTAGTAGTCGTAGTAGCTCACGAAGTACTCGACGGCGTTCTTGGGAAAGAACTCGCGGAATTCGCTGTAGAGCTGCGCCGCCAGCGTCTTGTTGGGCGCAAAGACGATGGCCGGGCGGCCCAGCCGCGCGATCACGTTGGCCATGGTGAAGGTCTTGCCCGAGCCCGTGACRCCCAGCAGCGTCTGGAACACCTCGCCGTCGAGCACGCCCTCGACCAGGCCGTCGATGGCCTTCGGCTGGTCCCCGGCCGGCGGGTAGGGCTGGAAAAGTTCGAAAGGCGAACCGGGGTATTTGATGAATTCGCCCTGCTTGGCCGGCCCGATCGGGTCCAGTTTCTTCAGGTCTGCTATGGCTTCGTTGTTCTCTGGCATGGCTGTTCCCGACAGGTGGCGGTGGCGCCGGTAAAATTCAAGGCAACCGGAAAGCGTAGCGCAAGTCCGGTTGCCAGCGAAGCTTTCATCCCAAAGGACTTTCTCCATGTCTATGTTCACCGCGGTCGAAATGGCACCGCGCGACCCGATCCTCGGCCTCAACGAGCAGTTTGCAGCCGACACCAACCCCAACAAGGTCAACCTCGGCGTCGGCGTCTACTACGACGACAACGGCAAGCTGCCGCTTTTGCAGTGCGTGCAAGCCGCCGAACAGAACATGATGAAGGCGCCCACGGCGCGCGGCTACCTGCCGATCGACGGCATCGTGGCGTATGACAACGCGGTCAAGGGCCTGGTCTTCGGCGCCGACAGCGAGCCGGTGCAATCGGGCCGCGTGGCCACTATCCAGGCCATCGGCGGCACCGGCGGCCTGAAGGTCGGCGCCGACTTCCTCAAGAAGCTCAACCCCAAGGCCAAGGTGCTGATCAGCGACCCGAGCTGGGAAAACCACCGCGCCCTGTTCACCAACGCGGGCTTCGAGGTCGAAAGCTACCCCTACTACGACGCCGCCAGGCGCGGCGTCAACTTCGACGGCATGCTGGCCGCCCTGAACGCTGCGCCGGCCGGCACCGTCGTGGTGCTGCACGCCTGCTGCCACAACCCGACCGGCTACGACATCACGCCCGAGCAGTGGGACCAGGTCGTGGCCGCGGTCAAGGCCAAGGGCCTGGTGCCCTTCCTCGACATGGCCTACCAGGGCTTCGGCTACGGCCTGAAGGAAGACGGCGCGGCCGTCGCCAAGTTCGTCGACGCGGGCCTGACCTTCTTCGTCTCGACCTCGTTCTCGAAGAGCTTCAGCCTCTACGGCGAGCGCGTGGGCGCCCTGTCGGTGCTGTGCGAGAACAAGGAAGAAGCCGGCCGCGTGCTGTCGCAGCTCAAGATCGCGATCCGCACCAACTACAGCAACCCGCCGATCCACGGCGGCGCCGTGGTGGCCGCGGTGCTCGGCAACCCCGAGCTGCGCGCCCTGTGGGAAAAGGAACTCGGCGAAATGCGCGTGCGCATCAAGGCCATGCGCCAGAAGCTGGTCGACGGCCTCAAGGCCGCCGGCGTGAAGGAAGACATGAGCTTCATCACCACGCAGATCGGCATGTTCAGCTACTCGGGCCTCAGCAAGGACCAGATGGTGCGCCTGCGCAACGAGTTCGGCGTGTACGGCACCGACACCGGCCGCATGTGCGTGGCCGCGCTCAACAGCAAGAACATCGACTACGTCTGCGCGTCGATCGCCAAGGTCATCTAGGCGTCAGCAAGATGTGAGGGAATCTGCGTTTTACGATTCCTTCACATTCGTGGCTTAAAAACGGCCCTTTCGGCAGGGCCGGTGTAGGGGTTAGGCCCCCTGCAAGTCAGCGAATGCGCTGATATATTGCATTGCAACATTCCACTCCAAGACCAGCGATGCTCTATCAACTCTACGAAGCCCAGCGTTCCCTCATGGAGCCGTTTTCGGACTTCGCGCAAGCGGCGTCCAAGCTTTATGGCCAAGGCGCGGTGTGGGGCCAGCTGCCCATGGCCCAGCGCATGGCGGCGGGCTACGACCTGCTCTACCGCCTCGGCAAGGACTACGAGA
>NZ_JBFTPJ010000808.1:0-2763 GCF_056398445.1 Variovorax sp. 01T439_2 | reverse complement strand
CTGCTGGAGGTCACGGTCATCAACTTCGCATGGACCTTCCAGTTCCCGCCGGCCAAGGTGTTCCTGCAGGTGATCTGGATCATCGGCCTGTCGATGCTGGCGCTGGCGGCGCTGGTATGGCTGCCGCGCAAGGTGCTCATCGTGCTGGGCATCGTGCTGGTCGCGGGGCACAACCTGCTCGACGGCCTGCACTTTCCCGTGGGCCATGCACTGCACGTGCCCTGGGCCATCCTGCACGACCGGGGCTGGATCGAACTGCCCGGTGCTGCACTGAAGCTGCGCACCTCCTATCCGCTGCTTCCATGGATCGGCGTGATCGCGCTGGGCTACGCCGCCGGGCCATGGTTCGCGGCCGGCGCCGATGCCGCGCAGCGCCAGCGGCGGCTGCTGGGCTGGGGCGCGGGGCTGTTGGCCGGCTTCGTGCTGCTGCGGCTGCTCGACGTGTATGGCGACAAGCCCTGGACGGCCGGCGACACCGCCCTGGCCAGCTGGATGGGCTTTCTCAACATCACCAAGTACCCGCCCTCGCTGCTGTTCATTGCGCTGACGCTCGGCATCGGCCTGCTGCTGCTGCGCGCGTTCGAGCGCCGGCAGGGTGCGGCATGGCTGGCGCCGCTGGCCGTGTTCGGTGCCGCGCCCATGTTCTTCTACGTGCTGCACCTGTACGTGCTCAAGTTCCTCTATCTCGGCGCCGAAGCGGCCTGGGGCCGGAACCAGGGGGCGCTCTTCGGTTTCGATGCGATGTGGATGGTGTGGGCCGCCGCGGCTGTGCCGGCCATTGCGCTGTACCCCGCGGTGCGCGCCTTCGCCGGCCTGAAGGCGCGGCGCCGCGACATCGCCTGGCTCAAGTACCTGTGATGGCCATGGCATTTCTTCTTCACAACCCCATGCTGCGCGGCGCCGTCGCGGCTTCGCTGCTGTGGGCCGCATCGGCCGCGGCCCAGGCCCACGGCATCTGGTTTGCCCAGCGCTCGGGCGACCTGGCGCTGATCTACGGCGAGGGCGGCGACGACCTCGACGCCGCCAAGCGCCTGCCGCTCATCAAGGCGGTGGCCGGCTACGACGCGGCGGGCCGCCCGGTGCAGACCGCGCTCGAAGCGGCCGGCAAGCTCGCGCTGGTCGACCTGCGCGAGCAGCCCGCCATCGTCGCTGCCGTGCTGGACAACGGCATCTGGACCAAGGCAGCCAACGGGCAGTGGTTCAAGAAACCCAAGGGCGAGGTGCCGGGCGCCTCGGCCAGCGGCCACAACTTCAAATACGCGGTGCATCTGCGCGCGCCGCTGGGCCGGCCGCTTGGAGGGCTGCCTGGCCATGCGCTGCAGATCGTGCCGGTCGATGCCGCGCTGCCCGCGATGCGCGGCGAACCGCTGCGCCTGCGCGTGCTCTACCGCGGCGAGCCCGCTGCCGGCGTGCCGGTGCTGGCCGACTTCGTCAACGACCCCGATGGCGAAACGGCCCTGACCGGCGCCGACGGCACGGTCACGCTGCCGGTGCGCAACCAGGGACTCAACGTGATCGCCGCCAGGCTCGATGCGCCCGCGGACGATCCCGCCTCCACCGACAAGGTCGAGCACCTGGCCACGCTGTCGTTCCGGCTCGCGCATGCGCCGGAATGAGGAGGAGCAGGACATGATCCGCACGCAATCGGCATTCCCTGCCGCCCGTCCGGCCCCGTGCCGGCGTTTCCCGAGGGCCGGGCGACGCTGCTGGGGCGTCGCACTGATGATGCTCGGCGGTGCCGCGGCCGGTGCCGAAGCCCCGGTTGCCGAAGCCACCGGAGGCTTCGTCGAAGACACGCGATGGAGCCTGCTGAACCGCACCGTCCTTGAACGCCGCGACTACCTGGACGGCGGCAGGAGCAACGGCGGGCGCAATGCCGTGCTGCCCAAGGCCAGGCGCAGCGACTACGCGCAGGAATGGGGCTACGGCCTCATGGGCGCGGTGGAGTCGGGCTTCACGCGCGGCGTGGTCGGCTTCGGCGCCGATGCGCACGCCTACTTTGCGCACAAGCTCTCGGGCGACGACCTGCGCGTCGGCAAGGTCCGCATGCTGCCGGTGGACCGCCAGGGCTACGCACAGGACGGCATTGCGCGCGGCGGTGCGGCGCTGAAGGTGCGCATCTCCTCCACGGTCCTGAAGGTGGGCGAGCAGCGCACCAAGGCGCCGATCTTCAGTTCTTCCGACACGCGCCTCTTGCCCGAGACCATGCGCGGCTGGCTGCTCACGAGCAACGAGATCGACAAGCTCACGCTGCAGGCCGGCCATTTCACCGGCTCGGCCGACCGCAACGCGCGCGGCACCGCCAATCCGCTGGTCGTCAACTACCTCGACCCGAAGTCGCCGCGCGGCGATGCCTTCGACTTTGCCGGCGCCACGTGGAAGGCGGCGCCCGCGCTTTCGCTCTCGGCCTACCTCGGGCGGCTGAAGGACACCTGGCGCACCGGCTACCTCGGCGCTTCCTACGCGATGCCGCTCGACCCGAAGCGCGCGCTGGCCTTCGACCTGCAGCTCTATCACAGCAAGGACACCGGCCGCGCGCTGGCCGGCCCGATCGACAACACCACCGCGAGCCTCATGGCCACCTACACGCACGGCCCCCACCGCATGGGCGTGGGCTGGCAGAAGGTGGACGGCGACACGCCCTTCGACTACCTGACGCGCGGTGCCATCTGGCTCGGCCCCCACCGCATGGGCGTGGGCTGGCAGAAGGTGGACGGCGACACGCCCTTCGACTACCTGACGCGCGGTGCCATCTGGCTCGGC
>NZ_JBFTPJ010000807.1:0-2766 GCF_056398445.1 Variovorax sp. 01T439_2 | reverse complement strand
GGCTCCACCGGCGTGCCCAAGGGCGTGGTGGTGCCGCATGCAGGCCTGGGCAGCCTGGGCGCCGCCATGATGGAGCGGCTTGCGATCACGCCGGATTCGCGCGTGCTGCAGTTCTCTTCCAGCGGCTTCRATGCTTCCGTGATGGACCAGCTGATGGCCTTCCACGCCGGCGCCGCGCTGGTGCTTCCCGCGGCGCAGCCGCTGCTGGGCACGGACTTGGCCGAGCTACTCGAGAGGCAGGCCATCAGCCACGCGCTGATTCCGCCTGCCGCGCTGGCTACCTTGCCGCCAGGCGAATTTCCGCGGTTGCAGACGCTGGTGGTGGGCGGCGACGCCTGCCCCGCGGCGCTGGCCGCGCGCTGGTCGCAGGGCCGCCGCATGATCAACGCCTACGGCCCGACCGAGATCACCATCTGCGCGAGCATGAGCGCGCCGATGAATGCGACGGAACCGCCCTCCATCGGCCAGCCGGTCTGGAACACGCGCATGTACGTGCTCGACGACAGCCTGCGGCCGGTGCCGCCCGGTGTTGCGGGCGAGCTGTACATCGCCGGCAGCGGCGTGGCGCGCGGCTACCTCAAGCGGCCCGTGCTGAGCGCCGAACGCTTCATTGCCAATCCGTATGGCGAGCCCGGCAGCCGCATGTACCGCAGCGGCGACCTCGCGCGCTGGCGCAGCGACGGCAGCCTCGACTTCCTGGGCCGCGCCGACCAGCAGGTGAAGATCCGCGGCTTCCGCATCGAGCCCGGGGAGATCGAGTCGGTGCTGCTGAAGCATCCGCAGGTGACGCAGGCCGCCGTGGTCGTGCGCGAGGACATCCCGGGCGACAAGCGCCTGGTGGCCTACTTTGCCGCCGCCCCCGATCCGCAGCCGGTCGAGCTGCGCGCGCACATGGCGAAGGCGCTGCCCGACTACATGGTGCCCTCGGCCTTCGTGCACCTGCCGTCGCTGCCGCTGACACCGAGCGGCAAGCTCGACCGCAAGGCGCTGCCCGCACCCGAGCAGCAGCAGGCCGGCGCGCAGTACGTGGCACCGCGCACGGCCACCGAGAAGCTGCTTGCGGGCCTGTGGGCCGAGACGCTGCAGCTGCAGCGCATCGGCATCCACGACAACTTCTTCGAGATCGGCGGCCATTCGCTGATGGCGATCCAGCTCGGCATGCGCATCCGCCAGCAGCTGCGCGCGGACTTCCCGCATGCCGAGGTCTACAACCGCCCCTCGATTGCCGAGCTGGCCGCATGGATCGACGACAACGCCGGCGGTGGGGCCGAGGCGCTGGACCTGTCGCGCGAACTCGAATTGCCCGCGCACATCCGACCGCAGGGCACCGTGCCGGCGCTGGCACCGAAGCGCGTGTTCCTCACCGGCGCCAGCGGCTTCGTCGGCAGCCACCTGCTGGCCGCCTTGCTGCGCGGCACCACGGCCTGCGTGGTGTGCCATGTGCGCGCCGAGGACGCGCAGGCCGGCGAGCTTCGCCTCAAGCGCACGCTGGCCCAGCGCCGGCTGGGCGCGGTATGGGACGACGCGCGCATCCAGGTCGTGACCGGCGACCTCGGCAAGCCGCGCCTGGGCCTGGACGAGCACGCCGTGCATCTGGTGCAGGACGGCTGCGATGCCATCTACCACTGCGCCGCGCAGGTCGACTTTTTGCATCCGTATGCGAGCCTCAAGCCCGCGAACGTCGACAGCGTGGTCACGCTGCTCGAATGGACGGCGCAAGGCCGCGCGAAGAGCATGCACTACGTCTCCACGCTCGCGGTGATCGACCAGAACAACAAGGAAGACACCATCACCGAGCAATCGGCGCTGGCCTCTTGGAGCGGGCTGGTCGACGGCTACAGCCAGAGCAAGTGGGTCGGCGATGCGCTGGCCCGCGAGGCGCAGGCGCGGGGCATGCCGGTGGCCATCTACCGGCTCGGGGCCGTCACCGGCGACCACGCGCATGCGATCTGCAACGCCGACGACCTGATCTGGCGCGTGGCGCATCTCTATGCCGACCTGGAAGCGATTCCCGACATGGACCTGCCGCTCAACCTCACGCCGGTGGACGACGTGGCGCGCRCCATCCTCGGCCTCGCGGCGCAGCAGGCCTCATGGGGCCAGGTGTTCCACCTGACGAGCCAGGAGGCGCTGCGGGTGCGCGACATTCCGCCGGTCTTCGAGCGCATGGGCATGCGGCTGGAGCCCGTGGCGCTCGAGCCCTGGCTGCAGCGCGCGCACCAGAGGCTGGCCACCGTGCAGGACCGCGACCTGGCCGCGGTGCTCGCGATCCTCGACCGCTACGACACCTCGGCCACGCCGCCGCAGGTGAGCGGCGCCGCCACGCATGCGCAGCTCGAAGCCATTGGCGCGCCGATCCGCCCGGTGGACCGCGAGCTGCTGCAGCGCTACTTCATCGACCTGGGCATCGACACCAAGGCGCGCCGCGCCGCGGAAACCACCACTTCATAGGAAGGAGCAAGAACGCAAATGGCAAGCTATCTCATCGCAGCCACCGCCTTGCCGGGCCACGTGCTGCCGATGCTCGCGATCGCGCAGCATCTCGTGGGCCTCGGCCACGAGGTGCGGGTGCACACCGCGAGCCAGTTCAGGGCGCAGGCCGAGGCCACCGGCGCAGGCTTCACGCCGTTCGCACCCGCGATCGACCACGACTACCGCGACCTCGACAAGCGCTTTCCCGAGCGCCAGCGCCTGTCGTCCGCGCATGCGCAGCTGTGCTTCGGCCTCAAGCATTTCTTTGCCGATGCCATGGCCGCGCAGCACGTG
>NZ_JBFTPJ010000806.1:0-2775 GCF_056398445.1 Variovorax sp. 01T439_2 | reverse complement strand
AAGCACACCGTGACCGACGTGGACGCGCTCATGGCCAAGGTGGCGCAGGCGCGCAAGCAGCAGTGGTGCCTGGTGAACCAGGAGCTGGAAGAAGGCCTGATCTCCGTGGCCGCGCCCATCGTCAACCGCCAGGGCCGCATGGTGGCCGCGCTGAACATCAGCGGACAGGCCAACCGCACCAGCGCGAAGGTGATGCAGGAGACGATATTGCCGGCGCTGATGGATGCCGCGAAGAAGGTTTCAATACTGCTGTAAATAGAAGGCGGCCTCATCCAGCGCACCCGCGGAACGGGCTTTGCCCGGCCGCCGGGTGCGCCCCCCAGTGGGGGGAGGCGCCGAAGGCGCTTCGGGGGGCGTCCTAAGCTTCGGAGTGGATGCCCTTCATGATGATCACGCCGCCCAGCCGCGCCGTGTCGGCGCGCATGCGCTTGGCCAGCGCGTCGGGCGAACCGGGCTGCGCCTGCCAGCCGGTCTTCAGCAGCGCCTGGCTCACCTCGGGCGAGCCGAGCACCTCGGCCAGCGCGGCATTGAGCTTGGCGATGGCCGCCGGCTTCATGCCCGCGGGCGCGGCCAGCGCGGTCCAGATCTCGAGGTCGGCGCCGCGCACGTCGGCGTCGCGGATCGTGGGCAGTTCGCTGGCCAGCGGGCTGCGCTCGGGCGAGGTCACGCCAATGGCCTTGAGCTTGCCCGACTTCACATGCGGCATGGCCAGGCCCGGCGGCAGCAGCGCCAGCTGGATCTCGCCCGCCAGCAAGCCCGCAATGACCTGCGGATTGCCGGTGTAGGGCTTGTGCTGCGCGGTGATGGCGGCGCGGCTCTTGAGCAGTTCCATGCCCAGGTGGCCCACGGTGCCCACGCCCGGCGTGCCGTACTTGCCGCCGCTGCCGAGGTTGCGCACCCACAGCAGTTGCTCCGCCGCCGTCTTGCCGGTGGCGCTGCCGGACACCGCCAGCACCAGCGGCGCGGTGCCGATCATGCCGACCGGCGCAAAGTCTTTCTCGGGGTCGAAGCTGAGTTTGGGATTGAGCAGCCTGGCAATGGTGAGATTGCCGTTGATCAGCGCGCCGATGGTGTGGTCGTCGGTCGCCTTGGCCACCTGGTCGGCCACCAGGTTGCCGCTGGCGCCAGGCTTGTTCTCGACCGTGACCGGCTGGCGCAGGATCTTCGACAGCGGCTCGGCAATGGCGCGGGCCGCCAGGTCGGGCGATGCGCCGGCGGGAAACCCCACGAGGATGCGAACGGGCTTGGTCGGCCAGGCGGCGTCGCCGCCGGCAGCGGCGGTGCCGGCGCGCTGGGCCCACGATCCGGGTGCAAAAAGCGATGCGGCAACTGCTGCTGCGCCGCTTTCGAGCAAGCGGCGTTTGGTGATCTTCAAGGTGGCTCCAGAAAGAGTGGGAGAGAGTCCGGCAACGTTGCTGACGTCGCACTTACAGAACGTTACAGGATCGTGCTGCATTGCGCAACCGTTGACCCTGTTGCGGGCACGCCCCGCGCCCCCGCCTCCGCGCCTCCGTTCGCGTCAGTTGAAGAGGCCCTGCTGCGTGGCCTGGTGCACCGCCTGGGTCCGCGACTTGACGGACAGCTTGCGGTAGATGTTCTTCGCGTGAAACTCGATGGTGTTGACCGAAAGCGACACGGCCTCGGCGATCTGCTGGTTGCTCCAGCCCTGGGCGATGAGGCGCAGCACCTTCAGCTCGCGCGGAGACAGCAGCGGCTTGCCTTCCGCCAGGCTCGCGGGCACGGGGTGGATGGCAATCGGCTTGGGCTGGGCGGAAGCAGCGAACAGGCCGAGGATGCGGCGCGCAATGCGCGAATCCACCGGCGCGCCGCCGCGTTCGATGGAGCGCAGCAGGAACGCGAGTTCGGCGTCGTCGGCCTCGGTCAGCACGTAGCCCACCGCACCCGCGGCAATGGCGGCGCCCACCAGGCCGTCATCGTCGGTTTCCGACATGGCGATGGCGTCGATGTGCGGATGGGCCGTGCGCACGTGGCGGATCAATGCCGCGCCATCGCCATCCGGCCCGTCCATGCCCACGAGCACGAGGCTGAAGGCCTGCGTGGCCAGCATGAAGCGGGCCTCGGCCTGCGTCGACGCGGCCGCCAGCTCCAGGCCGGGCGCCACCGTGGCAAGGATGCGCCGCATGCGCTCCGACACGCCCCGGCTGCCCTCGACAACGAGGGCGCCACCACGCATGCCGGCAGCAGGGCTGCCGGCGGATATCTGATTGGCCACGCGCACTTCCTTTCGGCCGCACAAGGCGTGCCGAGATTGATCTTTGGCTTGAACATTGCATGAACGATGCCCGGCCAAGGAGGCCGGCGTGGCGCCCGGCGCTTCGACGCATGCAGGCACTCCGATCTTCATTGGCGAAGCGGCTGCGGACCCGCTTTTCAGAGGCCCGGAAGGCGCGGCTGGAACGGCCGTTTTGGGGCCCTGCGTTACGTATTTGCCACAGTGCCTGTTACGTAACACGTCCCTCGGCCACACAGGTTGGAAGCGGTCAATTCGAGTGTCCGCACTGTGTCCGAAGGTTACTCCCCCACTTACAATCCCTGCCGCATCATTCCTTCCCCCTACCAGGTCTCGTCCGCAATGCCCAAGAGCCCCCTGCCGCGCACGCGCTTTCGCTTTTCTCCCACCGTGCGTGCCCTGCTCCTGGCCACCGCCTGCGGCATGGCATTGCCGGTGCTCGCCGCCATTGAGCACGACGAGGTCGACCGGCTCATGCAGGCCCCGCCATTGAGCACGACGAGGTCGACCGGCTCATGCAGGCC
>NZ_JBFTPJ010000805.1:0-2781 GCF_056398445.1 Variovorax sp. 01T439_2 | reverse complement strand
GTACGGCTACGAGAAGACCACGGTTTCCGACTTGGCCAAGGCCATCGGCTTCTCCAAGGCCTACATCTACAAGTTCTTCGAGTCCAAGCAGGCGATCGGCGAAATGATCTGCGCGAACTGCCTGCGCGAGATCCAGCTGGAGATCCGCGCCGCGGTCGACGGGGCCGGCAGCCCGCCCGAGAAGCTGCGCCGCATGTTCAAGGCCATCGTGGATTCGGGCCTTCGGCTGTTCTTCCAGGACCGCAAGCTCTACGAGATCGCCATCTCGGCCGCCAGCGAGCGCTGGCCGTCGGCCATCGCCCATGAAGAGTGCATCCGGCAGATGCTGCTCGAGCTGCTGAAGCAGGGGCGCGAGTCCGGCGACTTCGAGCGCAAGACGCCGATCGACGAGACGGCGGCGGCCATCTACCTGGTCATGCACCCCTACGTCAACCCCGTGATCCTGCAGCTCAGCTCCAGTTACACGGAGCAGGCGCCGGCCCAGCTGTCGGGCCTGGTGCTGCGCAGCTTGTCGCCTTAGCCGAATAAATTCCCAGTGACTATTGACTAAATTGGTCACTGTTATCAGAATCGGGCTCTGATCGATTCGTCAATGGGCCCCTCATGCACACGCGCCGCTTCCTCACATCCGCCTTGGTCTGCGCCTTGCCGTTCGCGCTGGCCGCCTGCGACGACAAGGCCCCGCCCGATCCACGCACCCAGACGCCGCTGGTGCGCGCCGCCACGGTCCAGGCCGCCGGGCCGGCATCGCGCTCGTTCACCGGCACCGTCGCCGCGCGGGTCCAGAGCGACCTGGGCTTTCGCGTCTCCGGAAAAGTGCAGGAGCGCCTGGTCGACGCAGGTCAGGCGGTCAAGCGCGGGCAGCTGCTCATGCGCATCGACCCGGTCGACCTGAGGCTGGCGGCGCGTGCGCAGCAGGAGGCCGTGAGCGCCGCACGGGCGCGCGCGAAGCAGGCCGGCGACGAGGAAGCACGCTTTCGCGACCTGCGCGGCACCGGCGCGATTTCCGCCTCGGCGTACGACCAGGCCAAGGCGGCGGCGGATGCCGCGCAGGCCCAGCTCGCTGCGGCAGAAGCGCAATCGGAAGTCGCGCGCAATTCGAATCGCTATTCGGAACTCGTTGCCGACGCAGATGGCACGGTGCTCGAGACGCTGGCCGAGCCCGGCCAAGTCGTCAACGCCGGGCAGCCGGTGGTCCGCGTGGCGCAGGCCGGGCGCAGGGAGGCCGTGGTGCAGTTGCCCGAAACGCTGCGTCCGGCCGTCGGCTCCGGCGGGCAGGCCACGCTGTTCGGCAAGGAAGACGTTGCCGTGCCCGTCAAGCTCAGGCAGCTCTCCGATGCGGCCGACAGGCTCACGCGCACCTTCGAGGCGCGSTAYGTGCTCGARGGCGCGCTSGCCAATGCRCCGCTGGGCGCCACGGTGACCGTCGACATCTCGGACGGCAAGCCGGCCCGTGCAGGAGGCGTGCAGGTGCCCATCAGCGCCTTGTTCGATACAGGCAAGGCGACGGGCGTGTGGGTCATCGGCGGCGATCCGTCGACGGTGCGCTGGCAGCCGGTGGCCGTCGAGCGCCTGGATGGCGAGCGCGCGCTGGTGGCCGGGCAGCTCAAGCAGGGCGACCAGGTGGTCGCGCTGGGCGCGCACCTGCTGCGCGAAGGCGAGAAGGTGCGTGTCGCGGCCTCGGCCGCGCGGAAGACCCGGCCTTCACGATCAAGGTGATGACCATCATCACGGCCTGGCCGGGCGCCACCGCGCAGGAGATGCAGGACCAGGTGGCCGAGAAGCTCGAGAAGCGCCTGCAGGAGCTGCGCTACTACGACCGCGCCGAAACCTACACGCGGCCCGGCCTCGCGTTCACCACGCTGACGTTGCAGGACAGCACGCCGCCCTCCAAGGTCCAGGAAGAGTTCTACCAGGCGCGCAAGAAGGTCGGCGACGAAGCGGGCAGCCTGCCGGCCGGCGTGATCGGGCCGATGATCAACGACGAGTATGCGGACGTCACCTTCGCGCTGTTCGCGCTCAAGGCCAAGGGAGAAGCGCAGCGCGTGCTGGTGCGCGACGCCGAGGCGCTGCGCCAGCGCCTCTTGCATGTGCCGGGCGTGAAGAAGGTCAACATCGCGGGCGAGCAGTCGGAGCGCATCTACGTCGAGTTCGCGCACGACCGGCTGGCCACCCTGGGCATCGGGCCGCAGGACGTGTTCGCCGCGCTCAACGGCCAGAACGCGCTGAGCCCGGCCGGCTCTGTGGAAACCCGCGGCCCGCAGGTGTTCATCCGGCTGGACGGCGCATTCGACACGCTGCAGAAGATCCGCGACACGCCCCTGGTTGCGCAGGGCCGCACCCTGAAGCTGTCGGACGTGGCCACGGTCAGGCGCGGCTACGAAGACCCGGCCACCTTCATGATCCGCAACGGCGGCGAGCCTGCCTTGCTGATCGGCGTCGTGATGCGCGAGGGCTGGAACGGGCTCGACCTGGGCAAGGCGCTGGAGGTGGAAGCTCAAGCCATCAACGCCGAGCTGCCGCTGGGCCTGAGCCTCACCAAGGTCACGGACCAGTCGGTGAACATCAGCGCGTCGGTCGACGAGTTCATGGTCAAGTTCTTTGCGGCGCTGCTGGTCGTGATGCTCGTGAGCTTCCTCAGCATGGGCTGGCGTGCGGGCCTCGTGGTGGCCGCCGCGGTGCCGCTGACGCTGGCCGTGGTCTTCGTGGTGATGGCCGCGACCGGCAAGAACTTCGACCGCATCACGCTCGGCTCGCTGATCCTCGCGCTCGGCCTCCTGG